>NZ_QWKI01000333.1 GCF_009911645.1 Pseudoflavonifractor sp. 60 | reverse complement strand
TGGAAGTCGATAATGGTCAGGTTGTAGTCCCCGGCGGAGGAGGTGACCTCGGTGGCGGTGCGCTCCGCCGCCTCCACCTCGCTGAGCAGCCCCCGTTTCAGGCCGATGATGTTCTCGGCGGAGCGCAGATAGTCCTGCTTCCGGGCCAGGAAGGACTTTTCCCGCAGCTCCGGGGAGAAGATGGTCAGCCCCACCGCCGGGGCGTAGACGCTCACATCGTCCGGGGAGCCGTCCACACAGTTGGCCAGAGAAAAAGGGCCGCCTTTGCAGGCAGCCCCTTGTGCGCGCTATGTTGCGGTCATACAGACATCCAAACACCTGTGGACCTCACGGTCAGCTTCGTCCAAATACCGCCAGACGGCATAAAATCCGCCTGTGTGGGCGTCCTGAATCTGCTCCAGGCCCATGACCATAATGTTCATTGCGTTCAGACCGTCAGACAAATGCTGGACCGCTTCCTCCAGCTCTTGCAGTTGCAGTTGCTCCATGGTACCTCCTTGATTTTCACCAGGAAGTGTGGTATCATCAAATTTACCAGACCTCCGGGTGTGGTGTAATAGAGTGTTGGTATAGCTTGATGGGCAGCCAGCACTCTATTTTTCCTGCTCCAAAAGCAGACGGATTCCCCTTCGTACTGCCTCGCCTTTTGTGATTTCGTTTGCTTGGCAATAGAGCTCAAGCTGTTTCAGCATCTTCTCGTCAAAACACACGCTGAACCGCTTGTTAATTGGATTGTCTGCTCTTGGCCGCCCTGTGCGCGGGCTCAATGTACCACCTCACTTTCTTTCACACCTTTATTCTACTTTAGATGTGATGAAAAGTCAAGGATTTTTTTCCTGCTCCGGCAGGAGACTGGCAGGCCAGTACCGCGCGTCGGCCTCCTCGCCTTCCCATTGGCTGTCCCACATGGGGATATCCAACAACGGAATGGTCCCGTTTATCCCCAAATGTCCCACCACGGAAAATTCGTGACCTCCTATATCCATCGTTTCCACCCCTTGTCCTCCTCAGTTGTTTTGAAATGCGCACCGCGTCAATGCTGGGATTGGCCGCGTCGGGACAGCCCTCCAGCACCTCGCCGGTCTTGGGGTCCCGCTCGTATTCGTACTCGGAAAACTCCTTGGCCGTCTCCGGACACCGCTCCGGGTCAATGACAATGGCCGCCAGCGATTGCAGCCACTTGACGCCGTAGGCCACAGAGCCCGGTCCCTTTTGGGCCTCCCGCATTCGGAAGCCGTAGGCCTTGAAGTCGGCCACATTCCGGTCGCCGCCGCTGCCCGGGTCGGCCAGGATCAGGTCGTCCAGGTGGTGCTTGATCTTCTCCGCCCAGGCGGCGTTGGACTGGCGGCAGCCCCGGAACTCCTCGAAGATGTACAGAGTCCGGGCCCCGCTGTCGTAGGCGCAGCCGA
>NZ_QWKI01000332.1 GCF_009911645.1 Pseudoflavonifractor sp. 60 | reverse complement strand
CGGTAGTCGAAGGCGGCAATCTGCCCGTCGCTGATGGGCTCCAGCCGCAGATTTTCAAATACCGCTGTGCCGCTGCCTACCACCTCCCCCAGGTACTCGTGGCGGTAGGCGGTCTCGTTGGTCTGCTTCAGGTGCTCCGCGTCCGCCAGGAACCGGGGCCCCAGCCAGTCTCTGGGGGTTGTCAGGTAGGTGCTGTGGTGGACCAGACGGCCCGCTTTAGGCTCCAGGACATACTTGTTGGTCCAGCTGCGGGCCATAGCGGGGGGATTGAAGGACTTGAAGCAGAAGGACCAGGG
>NZ_QWKI01000331.1 GCF_009911645.1 Pseudoflavonifractor sp. 60 | reverse complement strand
CAAGGGAGCTGAATGAGGAATGCCCGCCAGGGCGTTCCAAATGACGCGGACTTTGCGCCGACGAGGGGAGGTGGTGCGGATGTGGAAGAAATGGATGTTCAAAACCATCTGTTTCCTGGCAGGTACGGCGATTCTCATGTACCTGTCTACCATAAATGCGTGCTGACTGCCCGGTGGCACGAGCAGTCAGCATAGTAAACTATGATTGATTGATTTGGGCTGACCGCCGTAACAGCGCCCTTTGTTTTATTATACCTGCCCGCCTCTGTTTTGTCAAGACGATGAAACGGGGGCGTTTTTTTGTCTGAGAAATTTTTCGTTGGCCTGGACCTGACCGGCTGCGCGGACAACGGCAAGCGGCCGCCCATCACCAGCGTGACCCTCCAGGTGGACGGGGAGAATACCGTCACCGCAGGGACCTATACCGGTT
>NZ_QWKI01000330.1 GCF_009911645.1 Pseudoflavonifractor sp. 60 | reverse complement strand
TGCGCGCTTTCATCACCCGGAGCCTGGGGGAGATGGCCGCTCAGATTACCACGCTGACGGGCCGGGTGGAGGCGCTGGCCCAAAAAGTGGACGAGATATCCAACAAGGTCACCCAGCTGGACAGCCGGGTGACATCGTTAGGGGGTTGACACAATGGCAGACAGTAACATTGGCGCACTGCCCCAGGCGGAGCAGCTGGAGGACGACTCCCTTCTGGTGGCGGAGCAGCAGGGAAAAGCGGTGAAGGTCACCGGAGCCCAGTTCAAAGAGTTTGGCCGTCAGGCAGTGGTGGGACAGGTGCAAGGTTATGTGGACCAGGCCCAGGCAGCGGCAGCGGAGGCCGGCAATGCGGTGGAGTCGGTGACCGGCATGACGGTGTCGGCCCACTCCGGCGAGACGGCGAGCGTCAGCAAGAGCATCCGGGAAGGCAAAGTACATCTTGCGTTCGGCCTGCCCCGTGGGGAGCAGGGGGTGCCTGGTCCAGAGGGCCCTGCGGGGCCCAGAGGCGCCCGTGGAGAGACGGGCAAGGGGCTGACCATCCTGGGGTACTTCGACAGTCTGGGAGTCCTGGAGGCGGCTGTGACGGCCCCGGAGCCTGGGGACGCCTACGGGGTGGGGACCGAGGCCCCCTTCGATATCTTCGTCTTTGACGGCGTATCGGGGACCTGGAAGAACAACGGCCCCCTA
>NZ_QWKI01000329.1 GCF_009911645.1 Pseudoflavonifractor sp. 60 | reverse complement strand
GGGGCTGTTGGGGTCCAGGCTGCCGGAAATGACCCCCTGCTCCCTGGCCCACTGGAGGGGGACGGCGTAGTACTCGCCGCCGCTCACCTTGCCGGAAGGCTCCGGGGAACCATAAGCCCGCCAGAGGAAGGTCAAAATCTGTGCCTGGGCGCAGGTGGAGTTGGGGGAGAATTTACCCGCGCCCGTCCCGGCGGTGATGCCA
>NZ_QWKI01000328.1 GCF_009911645.1 Pseudoflavonifractor sp. 60 | reverse complement strand
TGTAGTGGATATTGGCACGGGTCAGCGTCTCGTTGTATTCGCCTATTTGGATTGCCTTCCACTGCTCCTCCGTGCCGGCATAATACACATCCGTCACACCGGTATCCCAAAAGGAGGCGTATCCGATGTTGGTCATACTGGCGGGAATGGTCACTCTGGTCAATGCGTTCAGACCCCAAAAGGCTCTATCCTCAATGCTGGCATTGCCCGACGAAAAGGTCACGCTGGTCAGACCCGTATAATGTTGGAAGTTCCCTACGCTGGTAACGCTGGATGGTACATTCAATTCCGTCATCGTCCGCAGCACATGGGGCGAATACTGCCAGACGGCGGGGGCCACACCCGTTCCCAGCCCAGCGTCACTGTTAACCTGATTCAGGATGATATCTGTATAGCACTCCCTCCAAATGTACTCCCCTTCCGTATAAAGCTTGTCCCCAATGGCATGAAAATCAAACTCTTCGCCCCATTTTTTGCTCATTTGCTCCAAAAAATGAAGAAATTCATGGACACACGCGGTTCCCGGAAAACTTGGCTTATGATCATACTGGGCAAACTCTATATTTCTGAGGTTGTGACATGAATGCCCGGTATCATTCTCAAAACCGGAAGTGTTGGTTATTGCCCCATATTCCGTAGAAACATTCAAGCTAATAAAACAGGACACATGGTCATAGTAATCCAGATCAACCCCATTAGCCTCCAGAAGGGGGGCCGCCTGTTTCGGACCAAGGTATGACCCAAGTTCAGATTCTTCCAATTCTGTGACCGGTGTATCGATCTCCACAAGGTGCATATGGGCACGCATCACGCCAACATCGTTCATATACTCCTCGAATGATTGGAGTTTATCCTTGACGAGATCAATTTCTTCCTGTGACATAGTAAACTTTGTGTGCGTTACCATACCCTTCCCGTCGTCACAGTCGGCGTCCACGTTCTTGAAGATGGCA
>NZ_QWKI01000327.1 GCF_009911645.1 Pseudoflavonifractor sp. 60 | reverse complement strand
GGCCAGCAGGAGGGACACGATGTTTTTCTTCATAGCTTCCATTCTCCTTACACTTCTTTTTTGTATGGAAACAAAAGTGGCTGTTCTATACCACTTTTGCACATACCGCAGATTATCCCGCCAGCGCCTGGCGGAGGAAGGTGACGATCTGGCCGCGGGTACAGGCGGAGTTGGGTCCAAAGGTGGTGGCGGAGGTGCCGGAGGTAATGC
>NZ_QWKI01000326.1 GCF_009911645.1 Pseudoflavonifractor sp. 60 | reverse complement strand
AGGGCCCATCCCTCGTCCCGCCCGCAGGCGGCCTGGCCCCTTTGAAAAGGGGCTCCGGCGAAGCCGGTGGGGATTGACCTGCGGGCACTGCTTCGACTGGAAATCTGTGGTAGAAGATAGTCTGCCAAAAAAACAATTCCCTGCCCCAGTGTGCGCACTGGAGAGCCCCTTTTGCCAGAGGGAGCTGGTGGACAACGGCACACAGGGGTCCTGCGGAGACGCGGAGCAGGAGCGTCCCCGTACTAATCACCCAGTCAGCTTCTCGCCACCATGGGCCGGAAGCCGAAGGCGGCGGGCAGCTGGTGCTCCAGGGACAGCGCGGGCAGTAAGTTGAACTGCGGCTTGGCAATGACCCGGCTTTTGGTCTTGCCGAATGCCTCCAGGACCCGATTTACTGCCATGGAGCCATTCTCGTGGCTGGCCTTGGGCAGCAGCAGCAGGTACTGGGTCAAGCTGAACTGGGTAAAGATGTCCCCGGAACGCAGGTTACTCTGAATGACCGTCTTCATATCGCCCATAGCGGCGGTACGCTGGCTCAGGCTCAGCTGGTCTCCCCGTAAGGGAAACAGGGTTATGACCCCCAGCTGCACAATTTGGCCGCTCCTGGCGGTGGCGCGGGCCAGCAAGCGGCAGATATTCTGGAAGATGTAATAATCACAGCAATAGGCCCCCCGTTCCCCGGTGTCCTCCCCCAGGACTATGGAACGAATGGTGCGCAGGTCCAGCTCCTGGGACTGCTCCGGCGCGTTGAGCTCGTGATACAGGGCGGTCATCTCCTGGGAGGGGGACACGCCCAGCTGGCTCATCAACAGGGCCGACATATTGTTGTAGTACTGGGCCACTACCTGCTTTGCCCCTGAGGCGTGGAGCAGCCGCATCATCAGCATTTGGCAGCCCTCATCGTAGGGGTCCATATCTGTGGCCCGGCGGCATATCTCAATGGCCTCCGGCAGACGCTCCATCTGCCACAGGGCGTTTGCGGTATCGCAGCACAGGCGGAGATATTTGCTGTGGTAGTAGGTCCTGGGTGACAGGGCCCACAGACTAGCCGCCGCCTGGGGCAAAAAATCCCCCTGGTAGAGCTCCAGCGCCTGCCAGGCCGCAGTTAATCCCTCCTCTCCGGTCCGTCCTGCGTCAAACCGGGCGCACAGGGTGTCAAACTCCTCCAGGTCCACCTGGATGATCAGCTCTGGGTCCCAGGTGTAGCTCCCCCGGCGGCAGACCAGCGTCTTCTTTCCATCGGGAAAGCCCATGCGCTCCAGCGCCAAGCGGGTACGGTGGAGCAGGGTCTTCAGGCTATTGGTGGGGTTGCTGATCTCATCGTCTCCCCAGAGGACGTCGATGATCTCCTCCTGGGGAATGCGCCTCTGGTGAGAAACGCATAAATACTGCAAAAAGGCCTGCTGCCGCTCCGAACCGCTGTCCTGTTCAGAGAGCTCCGTCTTGGGACCGCCTAAGTGCGAATAGCGAAGAGAAAAGCCCCCCAGTGTTTTCACATACAGGGTGCAGTCCATGACTCCTCCAATCTCCCGGTCCGGGGCACACACACCCCGAGGCCTGTTTTGTTCCGGAACGGTCTCTCCTCAGCCCCGGCAATACAACTATACGTTCAATGTACCTTGGGCAAATTGGCGCAAAAAATTGTCGTGCAGCTGCTCCTCTGCCCGCTTCCTGGCCTGCACCGCATCCCCAAAATATTCGTAGCTGCCCAGGTAATACCGTCTGCCCTTGAAGCAGATGGTGGCCCGCCAGCGCCGCTTGACGGTCAGCCAGTCAACTCCGGGGATGCCGCTGGTGTTGTTGCGCCGGACGGTCTTCGCCCGCAGCATCTCCACACAGGTACCGTCGATGTAGGTCAGCCCCAGAGCCAGCTGGGGATTGTCCTGAGGGGAACGGCAGCCGCAGCTGCTGGTATGTCCCGAACGCAGCCGGTAGGTCTTTACTACGCTCTCCCGCCCGCAGTCGCACCGGCACAGCCAAGCCGTACGGTTTCCCACATTTTCCGCCGGCTTCAATACGGTCAGCTTCCCAAAACGCTGGCCTGTCAGGTCCAATTTCTTCCTGGAATATCCCTCCATGGTCGTCCCTCCTCCGCCCCGCCGCCCCAGGGAACGGAATTTATCTTGCGT
>NZ_QWKI01000325.1 GCF_009911645.1 Pseudoflavonifractor sp. 60 | reverse complement strand
TGGAAGTCGATAATGGTCAGGTTGTAGTCCCCGGCGGAGGAGGTGACCTCGGTGGCGGTGCGCTCCGCCGCCTCCACTTCGCTGAGCAGCCCCCGCTTCAGGCCGATGATGTTCTCCGCGCTGCGCAGATAGTCCTGCTTCCGGGCCAGGAAGGACTTTTCCCGCAGCTCCGGGGAGAAGATGGTCAGCCCCACCGCCTCCGGGCTGTCGTCAATGCCCACAAAGAGCTTGTCCTCCAGCCGCCGCCGTCCGTCCCTTCCCCGGCGCAGCAGGTCGGCGGAGGCGATGATCCGGGACTGGCCCCGGTCGAACTCCCCGTTGAGCTGGGCCTCGCTGCGGTCGATGTTGTGGATCAGCCCCACCGCTGGGGCGTAGACGCTCACACCGTCCGGGGAGCCGTCCACACAGTTGGCCAGGGGCGTTTTCAGCCAGGCCAGCCCCAGGCCGCCCAGAGGCTCAAAGAAGGTGTACTCCTCGGGCAGAGCCTCGTACCGCCCCAGGGCGGCCAGGGGTACCGGCGTGCCCAGGGTCCCGGGCAGGTCGGAGCGGTAGAGCTGATTTCGGATGGTCAGCCGTCCAGCGGCGTCCAGGGTCCGGCGCTCCAGCAGAGTGTACCAGCTGCGGCCCTGGGCGGTGTACTCCACCGCGCCCAGGTCGGTGGGCCGTCCCTGTCCATCCCGGCCAAACACCAGGGTGTGGTCCCGGCTGACGACCGCAAAGGTAAATCCTCCCCCTGTGGGGACCGGTTTCAGCCAGGCCTCGCCGCCAATGAGGGCCAGCTGCATGGCCTCCCGCTTGACCCCGTCCAGGGCGGTGAGGACCTGCTGGGCAAAGCTGTCCTCTCCCGTTGCCTGGTACTCCCCGAAAGCGGTCTTGGTCAGCTTGGACACGATGGTGTAGGCAATGCGCTGGCAGGGGTCGCTCTCCTCGGTGGCCTCCCGGTGGTAGTACAGGTGGAACCACTCCTGAATGGCCTCCCGCATGGCCTGGGAGGTGCAGCTCTTGGCCCCGAAAGCGTCCTCCAGGCTGTAGGCGGTGTGCAGGGCGCTCCAGATGCTCATGTCTGACCTCCGTTCTGAATGACAATCCTGGACTCCGCCCGCAGACCCCGTTCCAGACCGTCTATGTAGGCGTTCAGCTCCCTGACCTCCTGCTCCTTCAGTTCCAGCTTTGCCTGGAGCATCCGGTTCTCAAAATAGACTGTGTCCTTGGCCCAGGCGGGCAGGAACCGCTCCAGCAGCCAGGTTTTCAGCTTCTTCATTTGCCCCTCCTCTTCCACACCGGCTCCAGAGCGTACCGCACCGCGTCAATGCTGTGGTTGGCCGCGTCGGGATAGCCCTCCAGCACCTCGCCGGTCTTGGGGTCTCGCTCGTATTCGTACTCGGAAAACTCCTTGGCCGTCTCCGGACACCGCTCCAGGTCAATGACAATGGCCGCCAGCGATTGCAGCCACTTGACGCCGTAGGCCACAGAGCCCGGTCCCTTTTGAGCCTCCCTCATGCGGAAGCCGTAGGCCTTGAAGTCGGCCACATTCCGGTCGCCGCCGCTGCCCGGGTCGGCCAGGATCAGGTCGTCCAGATGGTGCTTGATCTTCTCTGCCCAGGCGGCGTTGGACTGGCGGCAGCCCCGGAACTCCTCGAAGATGTACAGAGTCCTGGCCCCGCTGTCGTAGGCGCAGCCGG
>NZ_QWKI01000324.1 GCF_009911645.1 Pseudoflavonifractor sp. 60 | reverse complement strand
CGGTAGTCGAAGGCGGCAATCTGCCCGTCGCTGATGGGCTCCAGCCGCAGATTTTCAAATACCGCTGTGCCGCTGCCCACCACCTCACCTAGGTACTCGTGGCGATAGGCGGTCTCGTTGGTCTCCTTCAGGTGGTCCGCGTCCGCCAGGAACCGGGGCCCCAGCCAGTCCTGAGGGGCGGTCAGGTAGGTGCTGTGGTGGACCAGGCGGCCCGCTTTGGGCTCCAGGACATACTTGTTGGTCCAGCTGCGGGCCATAGCGGGGGGATTGAAGGACTTGAAGCAGAAGGACCAGGG
>NZ_QWKI01000323.1 GCF_009911645.1 Pseudoflavonifractor sp. 60 | reverse complement strand
GGGGGCTGTATGTTTCCATTCTGAACCCCAAAAACGGCCCTCTAACGGCCCACAAATCGGGAGGTGAACACGATTGCCGACTACATGACCGCCGACAGCAAATTGCCGCCTTATTTGCCCTATCCCCGCTTTCTGATGGAGGCAGATTTGACGCAGTTTTCCAAGCTGCTGTATGCCGTTCTGCTTGACAGGGCGAACCTCTCCCTCGCTAATGGCTGGCAGGACGATGAGGGGCAAATCTACATCGTCTTTCCCATCTGCAAAATCGCCAATGCGGTTGACCGCAGCCCCATGACCGTCAAGAACGCTTTGACCGAACTGGAAACGGCTGGCCTGATTGAGCGCAGGCGGCAAGGATTTTCGTTGCCTAATCGCATTTATGTGAAGATACCAGATGGACAAGATATTGTCCTACTGACGGACAGAAAATTGTCCCATAGAGGGAAAGAAACTTGTCCCACTGATGGACAAAAAGCTGTCCCTATGATGGACAGAAAACTGTCCCCTAATAACATGAGTAATAATAACTTGAGAAATAGTAACCTGAGTGGAGTGAGAGAGCACCCGCCAGCGCGAGGCCGCTATGGGAACGTCTTTCTGACCGAGGCCGAGGTTGCCGAACTGCAAGCCGACTTCCCTTCTGTCTGGCAGGAGTATATTGAACGCCTGTCTGAATACATGGCCTCCACCGGCAAGACCTACAAGAGCCACGCCGCCACCATCCGCCGCTGGGCCAAGGAGGACAGGCGAAAGGGCAAAGGCGTATCTGATTATTCGTGCAAGGAGGGCGAGAGCCTATGAATGATTTTGACAGCATCATCAAGCGCATCACCGTGACCCGGCTGGAACCGGGGAACTACACCGGCAAGGACGGGCTTTTGTACTGCGGCAAGTGCCGCACCCCGAAACAGTTTCGTATAGATGCCCCACCGATGGAGGGCCGCTTGCTCCCCCACCCCTGCCGTTGTGAGCAGGAGCGCCTTGACCGGGAGGCGGAGGAAGAGGAGGCCCGCCGTCACCGTCAGGCCGTGGCCGACTTGAAACGCCGGGGCTTTACCGACCTCGCTATGCGGGAGTGGACGTTTGCCAACGACAACGGCAAATGCCCGCAGATGAAACACGCCCGGTTCTATGTCGAGAATTGGTCGGCCATGCAGGAGGAAAACATCGGCTATCTGCTGTGGGGAGGCGTGGGGACTGGCAAAAGCTATTTCGCCGGTTGTATTGCCAATGCCCTGATGGAGCAGGAGGTGGCTGTCCGCATGACGAACTTTGCCCTGATACTGAACGACCTGACCGCCAGCTTTGAGGGCCGCAACGAGTACATAACCCGCTTGTGCCGCGCCCCGCTGCTGATTTTGGACGACTTCGGCATGGAGCGTGGGACGGAGTACGGTTTGGAACAGGTCTACAACGTGATCGACAGCCGCTACCGCAGCCGCAGGCCGCTGATCGTCACCACGAACCTCTCCCTTCAAGACTTGCAGTACCCCCAGGACACCGTCCACGCCCGCATCTATGACCGGCTGTTGGAGATGTGCGCCCCCATCCGCTTTTCGGGAGAAAACTTCCGCAAGGCCACGGCGCAGGACAAACTGGCACGTCTGAAAAATCTGATGGACTGAAAGGAGCCGCCTATGGCAAAAGCAAAGGAGCCTGTTATCACCGTCAGCACCGTGTTCGCCGGGAGGCAGACCGACAGGCAAGCCTTTATTGATTTGATTATACAGAAAAAAGAGATTGCGAAATCGCAACTTTCCCTTGACGCCGGACGTGCGGCGGGGTATAATGAAACTACTCCAAAACGCGGCATACACAGCGGAATGGAGGTCACAAATGAGGACTGACACTGTGTATGCGAAACCCTACCCTCAGGAGGTGAGAGCAGCTATCTATTGCCGCTTGTCCAAGGATGACGATTTGAGCGGCCCCAGCGCAAGCATCCAGAACCAGCGTGAATTGTTGTGCCGCTACTGTGAGGAACAGGGCTGGCGTGTGGCAGGGATTTTCCAGGATGACGGGTACACCGGCCTGAACATGGAGCGCCCCGATTTTCAAAAGATGTTGGCGGCGATTGAGCGGAAAATGTTCGATGTGGTTTTGACGAAAGACCTCTCCCGGCTGGGCCGGAACTATTTGCAGGTGGGCCAA
>NZ_QWKI01000322.1 GCF_009911645.1 Pseudoflavonifractor sp. 60 | reverse complement strand
CGTTTCCTCTGCTGAGGCTATGGTTATAATTTCTCATTTCCACACGCTGCTCAAACGCTTATGAATACAGCTTCTAATGCGCCTTCATGCCTGTGCTTGTGGTGGTGGCGTCCTTCTGCGGGACCTTCTCGCCGAGGCTGTGGCCCAGAGCGGGCTCCAGCTCCTGACGGCACACGGTGCAGGTCTGGGGCTCGGTACAGGTCGCCTCCGGGCCGGGGGTGTGGCCCAGGGCGGGCTCCAGCTCCTGACGGCACACGGCGCAGGTCTGCGGCTCGGTGCAGGTCGCCTCCGGACCGGGGGTGTGGCCCAGAGCGGGCTCCAGCTCCTGACGGCACACGGTGCAGGTCCGCGGCTCGGTGCAGGTCGCCGCCGGACCGGGGGTGTGGCCCGGGGCCTTGAGCGTATAGCCGCATTCGACGCAGATCTGCGGCCTGGTGCAGGTCGCCGCCGGGCCGGGGACGTGGGCGGACCTGTTGAACTTGTGGTTTTCGGCGCAGCCCTCCACATCGCAGGGATACCAGTGGCCGTCGGCGCCGCCGCGCCACTCTCCCGCTTTCCCGCTGTGTATTACCACGTCCTCGGGCGGCCGTCCATCGAATTCGCCGTCGTTGACAATTATGCCGTTTCCAATAATTTTACCCTTGTTGGTCAGCTTCACGCCCCTGCTGATCACCAGGGTCTGGCCCGCCTCGATCTCCAGCGTCTTGCCGGCCAGGATGGTCGCGTCGGTGGTGAGGCTGACCGGGCTTTTGTAGATTTTTCCGTAATCCCCCACGAAAATCACGCCGCTCCACTGCGCTTTCTTTTCCTCTTCGCTATCCGAAATGCTGGACGCCGTGATAAAGGCGTTGCCGTTTGCGGCAAACGTACCTTTGTCCTCGCCGCTGTCCTCGCCGCTGTAGCCTTTGCCGTCGCCGATGCCCGCGCCGCCGCTGTTGCTGGAGGCCGTCACCGTGCCGCCGCTGATGGCGATCTCGTCGCCGCCACCTCTGGCGCCGCCTCCGATGCCCGCGCCGTCGCCCTTGCTGGTGGCCGTCACATCCGCATTTCCGCTGATGGAGGTCTGGCCGCCGGAGCCGCCGTATGCGCCGCCTCCGATGCCTGCGCCGTTGTTGCCGGTCGCCTTTACTATGCCGCCGCTGATGGCGATCTCGCCTCCGCCGCCGCCGTCGTTGCTGGAGGCCGTCACCGTGCCGCCGGTGATCTTGATCGTGCCGCCGTCACTCGCCCGGCCGCCTCCGATGCCCGCGCCGTCGCCATTGCTGGTTGCCGTCACATCCGCATTTCCGCTGATGAGGATCGTGCCGCCGTCACCCCCCAGCCGCCTCCGATGCCCGCGCCGCCGTTGCTGAAGGCCCCCACCGTGCCGCCGGTGATGGTGATCTGGCCGCCGTCGTGGCTGTCGCTGCCGCCGATACCCGCGCCCTTGCCCCAGCTGTTCGCCGTCACCGTGCCGCCGGTGATCTTGATCGTGCTGCCGTCACCCCCCCAGCCGCCTCCGATGCCCGCGCCGCCGCCGTTGCTGGAGGCCGTCACCGTGCCGCCGTTGATGATGACCTCGCCGCCTTTGCCTCTGTGGCTGCCGCCGATACCCGCACCGATCCAGCTGTCTGCCGCGACTGTGCCGCCAAGGATGTTGACGGAGCCACCTGCTTTTTCACTGTATCCGCCGATACCCGCGCCCATGCGGCCGGTCGCGGTCACTTTACCGCCGTGGATGGCAACCGCGCTGCCCGCGTTGACTTCTATCCCCGCGTCGTTGGAGTTGCTGTGTTCGCTTTGTTTGTTGTATTGTGCCGTCAGCTCGCCCATATCTGTACCCTCCGATTGGGCGTAGATGGAAAGGCTGCTGTTATCGCTCAGCTTGATGCTGAGAACCTCAAGAGAGCATCCGTCTGCGAGGATCAAGTGGACCGCGCCAGTGACGGCGATGCTCCCGTCTTTGGAAACGCCGCTGGTACGCACGATGTACCAGCCGTTGGTGGTATTGCCGTTCAACTCCAGAGTCTCCACATTCTTTTCGTCGATTGTCGTAATATCCTCGGGGATATCCGGGGTGCTCTTCACCAGCTTGCTCCCGTCCCAGGTCCAAACGATGTAGGTCTCTGCCGCACCATCTTCCTCCTCCGCCACCGCCGGCGCGCACAGCGAGACGAGCATCGCCCCGCACAGCACCAGGCTGAACAACCGTTGTTTCCATTTCCTCATGATTTCCTCCTGTCCGGCAAAGAGGGAATTTTGCCCCGCAGGGTCCCCTGCGGGGCAAGGGGGCTACCCCCTTGCCGATTTCTTTCTTGTCCCGGCTGACCGGGCATGATATTACGTATGCACCATAGCAAAAATTTCGGATT
>NZ_QWKI01000321.1 GCF_009911645.1 Pseudoflavonifractor sp. 60 | reverse complement strand
TTTTACATAGCTCTCACAAGAAAAAAGGGGGATTTTTCCGTGAACCGGTCTTTGACAACAAATGTCAAAAAGTGTACTTTTTGACATTTGTGGGAGGTGAAAAATTTTTAGGCACACACCTCATAGCAAACTTGGCCAAATTCAATAGAAAAGGAGAATTTAGCATGAGGAAAAAAATCTTACCTGTCCTTTTGGCCCTGGCTATGGTGCTGGGAATGCTGCCCATGTCCGTGTTTGCGGAAGAGGCGGCGGGCCCCGAAATCGCGGGCTACGGATTCCTTTGGAATGAACCGACCTCCGAGACAACACTTGCCGCCAACGGAAAAGTTGGCAACGACTGGATGAAGGAGACCATGTATGTGGTCTTCAAGGAGAATGTTCCCGCAAACACGAATCTGTGGTTCCAGATCAAAGTTGGCAACGACGTTTGGGGCTGCGCCGCCCAGGGAACCGGTAATTCCAACACGTACGCATTCAGCTTCCTAAACCGTGGAACGCAGTGGGAACAGCATCCCACCATCGCGGGTGAAACCTTCGACTATAGCGGCAAAAACGTGACCCACGCGACCAGCTACATGAAGGCTGGCAGCGTAACTCTGGAGTATTTTGTAACCGAGTCGCTGATTGAAACCGAGCAAACAAGCACTCCTGACGCGGTAACCAATGGGACAGCCGCATGGTCCAAAACCCTTTCTATCACAGCCAATGTGGATGTGAAGGAAGAGGTCGAGGCGGAGGAAGAGCCCACCAGCGGCCTGGCCCTGAAGTTTGAAACACTGACCGCCGAGGCGCTTTCCAGCAGCGAGGGAAAGATTTTTGGAATGGCTCCCGCCAACCTGGGCACATTTGATGTGACTGCCAACGGGACTGCTGTCACAGTCACCGGTGCCGCAAACCATGTCAAGTGGGAGGAGTTCAACACCAACACCGCCGACGATGAACAGGAGGGTCACTATCTTCCTATCCGGATCTTTGTGGCGGATGCCGACCAGGCCACTGCTAAGGGGCAGACAATTACTGTCACCGGCAGCAAGGCCAAAGAGCTCACCTTTGGGGATGACGGCAGCTTTGAGCTGGCTATGTTCCTGGACCATCTCACCAACAAGCAGTTTACTGTGAAGCTTGGCGATACCGTTTACACTGTGGACTGCACCGGTGTGGCCCTGAATAAGCTTGGGGCAATTTCGGCTCCTGTTGAGGAGAATACCGTTAAGCCCTCTGAGGATGTTGTAAATGATGCTGTAACCTCTCAGGTTGATGATTCCAGCGCTGAGAAGGTGAGCATCTCTGTTGCTGCTCCGGAAGACAGCGAGACGAAAAAGGTCAATGTCCCCCTGTCCACCACCGCTCTGGCCAAGCTGGAGAACGTGGAAAAGCCCCTGGTCATTGAGACCCCCCAGGGCGGTGTGTCCGCCGATGCCAAAACCCTGATTGAAAAGACTGGCAAGGATGACGCTGTCAGCTTTGTGATGGAGAACACCACCGCTCCTTCCGCCACAGACACACAGACCTTCTCCGTCGGATTTTTCAAGGACACCACCGAAATCGAGGTCAAGGATCTGACCGCTGACAAGGCAATTACTCTGACCTTTAAGACCTCTTTTGCCCAGGGCAAATCTGTCACCGTAACTTCGGGTACCACCTCTATTAAGGCCACCGTTGGAACCGAGGGCGCTGTGACGATTACCACGACCCATCTGTCCAATTGGACCATCAAACTGGACGAGGCCACTAAGCCGCCTGTGGTCAATCCTCCCGTTGGCCCCATCACCGACAAGGCCCCTCTGGTCAAGTATACTGACCGCAAGGACTACACCAGCGCCGCAGACAAGCAGACCTTCTTCGGCGGCAAGCTGGAGATCAAGAATCCCAACACCGTAACCAAGACCTACATCGTGTCCCTCGGTGACGAGAGCATTAAGGTCGGCGACATGGCTCTCAGCATTACTTATGTTGTGAAGGTCAACGCTGGCGCGACTTATGCTATGCCCTGCCAGAATATGTTCAATGTCAAGATTATTGAGATTCCCGCGGGCACCGATGTGACCGAAGATCTCACCGTCGAGGACGATGCTCTCAAACTGGACTGGACCCCCGTGGCTGACTGCAAAGACAGTCTCGTGTAAGGAGGGGCTGGCATGAAAAGAAGAATTTCCGCTTTTCTGCTGGCGGTCTCCCTGTGTCTGAGCATGATTGGTGCGGCAAGCGCACTGGTCATCGACCCCGACTACGGCCCGCAGCCCGGCGCCAGCGAGCCTGACACGCCGGATACCCCCGACACGCCGGACACACCGGACACGCCCGATACCCCCAGCCGTCCCAGCTCCGGCGGCAGCTCCTCCAGCGACCGGGACAGCGGGTACACAATCATAACCCCCGGGCGGGTCACCGGCGGTACGGTGCGGGTCCGGCCCGGCAGCGCCGACAAGGGACGCGTGGTGACCAT
>NZ_QWKI01000320.1 GCF_009911645.1 Pseudoflavonifractor sp. 60 | reverse complement strand
GTGCGCCCATAAGGGCATATATCAAATGCCGCCTTGAGCAAGCGGCGGGAAGAAAGATATCAAAGAAAGGCAGGTGAAAAAATACCCCGTCATCTCACACCTTATCCGGAAGGGGAAACCCAATGGGGAGTGCAGCATGGTGTCGCTGTAATTGCAGCGGATATAGCGCAGACAATAAGTTTCTAAAACTGCTCTATATAGGGATGAAAATTCGCGTATGAGGATGAAAGCTAAACTGCTTGATTGACAGCCAGAGCTGGGAAATATCCGACGTCTACGTGTGAAAGAAGCTGAAACACACGTCATCTTGGCACTTGTCATGTGTATAGGGGCAAGTGCGTGATATTCAGGGTGCAGCACCTCCAGATAGAGGAAAATGGCGAACGTCACATGGGAAAACCCCTTTTACCGACAACGCGAAATGCTCATTTGATATATGCTACTGGGGATTGCCTAAACCCGCAGCCAGCGGGCAGGGCAACACAGCTTCCATAGTAGTCTGAGAACCCTGAATCAACAGGGATAGCCGTAAAAACGGAAGCGGGAAAGCCGCTCACATGGCGAAGGGGAGCAGTCTGTTTCTTCAATACAAAAATGAAAGGATGGTGCGTGAGGCACTATGCGAAATCCAACTGATGTATTGAATAGTTTAAGCGATAAATCGAAAAATCCCATGTACAAGTTTGAACGGCTATACCGCAACTTGTACAACCCGGAGTTTTATCTGCTGGCTTACAAAAATATCTACGCAAATGATGGCAGCATGACGCCGGGGGTGGATGGCGTAACCACCGATGGTATGAGCTTGGAACGCATTGACAAAATTATTGCGTCACTGAAAGACCACTCGTACCGCCCAAACCCAGCCCGCCGCACCTATATCGCCAAGAAGAATAACCCGGCGAAAAAGCGGCCGCTTGGCATTCCATCCGGGGATGACAAGCTCGTGCAGGAAGTAGTCCGAATGATTTTGGAAAGCATTTATGAGCCGACTTTCTCTGATGTATCCCATGGATTCCGCCCCGGAAAAAGCTGCCACACCGCGCTGGTCAAAATTCAGAGCACGTTCACTGGCGCAAAGTGGTTTGTGGAGGGCGATATTCAAGCATGTTTCGATAGCTTTGACCGCCATGTACTGATTGAAATTCTCCGCAGGCGAATCAAGGACGAAGCCTTTATCGGCCTGATGTGGAAATTCTTGAAAGCCGGGTATATGGAACAGTGGAAATACCACAAAACCTACACCGGCACGCCGCAGGGGTCTGGCGTCAGCCCGATCCTCGCCAATATCTATCTGAACGAGTTGGACAAGTATATGGAGGAATATAAGCAGAAATTCAGCGAACCAACACGCACAGTGAACCCAGCCCATCGTAATATGGCAAGCAGAATTTTCCATTACAAGGCCAAAAATGATAAGGTTTGGAACACGTTGAGTGCAGGGGAACAGAAGGAACGTGCGCGGATTCTCCGGCAAATGCGGACAGAACAGCGAAATCTCCCCACGCACCCATTCCGGGAGGTCAGCTATAAATCCTTGCAATATGTCCGCTATGCTGATGACTTCCTGATTGGAGTTGTTGGCAGTCGAGAGGACGCAGAGCGGCTCAAGCAAGACCTGGCAGTATTTCTCAAGGAAAAGCTGGGGCTTACGTTGTCGGCAGAAAAGACCAAAATCACCAACACAGCCCAGTGCGCAAGATTCCTGAACTATGACATCTATGTTTCCAGAAGTCAGGACATCAAGCGGCTGAAAAACGGAAAGCGGCAGCGTGTGTACTACGGCGTTGTCCAGCTCCGTATGCCCCAAGAGAAATGGGCTGCAAAGCTGGTAGAACTGGGCGCAATCCGAATCAGTAAGGACGCTTCGGGCAAAGAGCGGTGGAAAGCTATGCCGCGTGGGAAACTCATGAACAGGACGGATATTGAAATCCTCAGCCGCTATAATGCGGAAGTCCGAGGGCTGTACAACTACTACTCGTTAGCTGGAAATGTGTCCACCTTGAATCACTTCTCAAGCCTGATGAAGTACAGTATGCTGAAAACTTTTGGCTCCAAGTATCGCTGTCAGGTCAGGAAAATCAAGGAGAGATATGTCAAAAACGGCGAGTTCACAGTGCCGTACACGACGAAAGCAGGCCCCAAAGAAGCAATTTATTACCACAGTGGCTTTCGTAAACAGGATAAGCCGCAACTGGGGCAGGTGGATATCCTGGATATTTACAAAAAGTACAGCAAGCCCAACAGTCTGGCCACTCGCTTGCGCTCTAAACAGTGCGAATTGTGCGGTGCGGAGTGCGGCGGTTTAGTCATGCACCAAGTAAAGCGTCTGAAAGACCTTACAGGGCAATACGAGTGGGAAATCCTTATGCGCAAACGGCATCGCAAGACTCTGGCCGTTTGCCCATCCTGTCATGCAGAAATTCACAATTCGATGAAGTCGTAAAACGATAACAGTACGGAGAGCCGTGTGCATCGAGAGGTGCCCGCACGGTTCGGGAGGGAGTGCCCATGTGGTGCTTACCTCATACCATG
>NZ_QWKI01000319.1 GCF_009911645.1 Pseudoflavonifractor sp. 60 | reverse complement strand
GCATTACCTCCGGCACCTCCGCCACCACCTTTGGACCCAACTCCGCCTGTACCCGCGGCCAGATCGTCACCTTCCTCTATGCCGCCCTGGGCAGATAATGGATGATCCGCAAGCACCAACATCATGAACTCCATTCCCGCCCCCCGTCTGGGGGGCGGGAGACACTGCAATATACGGGAAAGAAAGAGAGAACAACAAAATGCGGTTAGAGACATTACTGAACTACAACGACATTGTGATCCAATGCCACGACGACCCGGACGCGGATACGATAGCCAGCGGCTTCGCTCTGCAAAAGTATCTGGAGAGCCAGGGCAAACAGCCGAAGCTGGTCTACAGCGGCCCCCGGAGGATCAGCAAGGGCAATCTGACCAAGATGGTCAAGCTGTTCCACATTGACATTGCCCATACGGACCCATCGGAGCGGCGGGAGGACCCGCCCGAGCTGCTGATCACCGTGGACTGCCAGGACGGCGAGAGCAACGTTACACCGCTGCCCCGCAGGGAATTGGCGGCCATTGACCACCACTGCGCCGAATGCAGCGGTCCCAAGGGGAAGGACACGCTGAGAGAGGTCCGAAGCGATTACGGCGCCTGTTCCACCATCCTGTGGTCCATGCTGAAGGACGCCGGCTTTGAGCTGGACAGGGTTCTCTCCTCCGCCCTCTATTACGGCTTGTACATGGATACCGTTGCCTTCAAGAGCCTGGCCAGCGCCCACAGCAGGGACCAGGAGATGCGCAGGGAGCTGGAAAGCGGTGAGCTGGACAGAGAGGGCATTGAGGAGCTGAAACGGGCCAATCTCAATGCGGAGACCCTTCGGATTCTGGGGAAGGCCATTTCGGAGCTCCACTTTTATCACGATTACCACTTCGCCGTTGCCCAGGCTCAGCCCTGTGACCCCAATATCCTGGGGGTCATCAGCGACCAGGTCATGGAGGTGGACGGGGTCGATCTGTGCGTCTCCTACTGCCTGCTGCCGGAAGCGGAGAGAAAGCAGGATGCGGAATTTAAATTTTCCGTCCGCAGCTATCTGGCAGGGATCCCGGCCAGCGACCTTGCCCAGTACATCGCCAACGGCCTGGGCGGCAACGCGGGGGGAAGGAATACCTCCGCAGGAGGCGTGCTGTCTGAGCGGGCATTGAAGCAGGAGATCTCCGACGTGGCTGAGATCGGGTGGGACGGCTTCAGCTCCGCTGTGGGACGGCTGATCTACCGGAAAATTGCGGATTACTGCGAGAACTCCTCCGCGCTGCGCAAGGCATATCCGGAGCTTGCCCAGAAGCTGGAGGATGACGCGTACGTCCAGCGGCTTTATACCCAGGCGGAGCGGGGAATCGCCGCCGCTCAGAACGATTTGGGATTTCGCTGCTTAGAAGGCAGCTATGTGGGGCAGAACGACGAACAGGCGGTAAAATGGTTTCGTATGGCGGCGGAGCAGGGCCTGGCCGAAGCCCAGCACAACCTGGCGCTTTGCTACTACAACGGCAGGGGCGCTGAACAGGATTGGCGGAAGGCGGCGGAGTGGTTCCACAGGGCCGCAGCACAGGGGGTTGCTGAGGCCCAGCTCAACCTGGGGCTCAGATACGCCAACGGTGAAGGTGTGGACAAGGACCCTGTTCAGGCAGCGGAGTGGTACCGCAGGGCCGCAGAGCAGGGCAATGCCAGCGCACAGCTGCTTCTGGGGCTCTGTTACTACAGCGGCAGCGGCGTAGAACAGCAGGACTTTACTCAGTCAGCGGAGTGGATTCGCAAAGCGGCGGAGCAGGGCCTGGCTGACGCGCAGCTGTCCTTTGGAAAATGCTTCTATTACGGCTGGGGTGTGAAGCAAGACCTGGAACGGGCGGTGGCGCTGTTCCGCAAAGCGGCGGAGGTGGACAACGCGGAAGCGAAGTATATTTTGGGGCTTCTTTACCGCAATGGCGACGGCGTGGAACAGGACCTGAAACAGGCTGCGGAGTTGTTCCGTGAAGCGGCGAAGCAGGACTCGCCCGAGGCCCAATATATGCTGGGAGCCTGTTATTACAATGGTACCGGTGTGGAACAGGACCTGGAACAGGCGGAAACATGGCTCCGCAAAGCCGCAGAACAGGGAAATCCGGATGCTCAGCAGGCACTTGCCCAATATTTTTAAAGGGAACAGGCGTGCCGAAGCCTCCGGAGACGGAGCGACAAGCGCAATATCTGAACAAGGAACGCTGCACTGCACGTCCGAAGGTCAATTTTTCCTGTCATCTATTGTTCCCACACCATGAGAAAGGGCCGTCCAGTTTTCTGGGCGGTCCTTCCTGGTTGCTGTGAAGTTACACATCGAAATTGACATTGGTCGAGCTTTGAATTGCCAGTTTCCCAAACCGGGTTTCTATGATGTGAATGCAGAAACTGTTTCGTGACGCCGAAATCCGTTTTGCCTCAGCGCCAGAAACCGCTGCGCCACAGCAGTTTCTGGCGTTTTTTCTTGCAGCTCTCTGCACGGTGCCTGTGTATGGGCTTTTTCATGTCCATATGAGTCTTATAAGACCAATAAGCCAAGCCACACTAAAATCCACTTTAATTCGCAAAGTATCTTTTGTGGGTTAGGACGACCCTAGCCTGCCGCTTTATGGCCCTGCACCAGCAGGGCCTGGCCCCTTTGAAAAGGGGCTCCGCGAAGCGGTGGGGATTGACCTGCGGGCACTGCTTCTACTTAAAAGCTCAAATAGAAGGTGGTGCTCCCGGGGACAGTCCCCCGCCCTCGCTTCGCTCAGGGGGGCAGATTGTCAATGAAGTGCAACAAAAAAGAAAAAGGAGGAGTCAGGAGGGTTTAAGAAAGAGTTCCGCAGGAG
>NZ_QWKI01000056.1 GCF_009911645.1 Pseudoflavonifractor sp. 60 | reverse complement strand
TTGAAGAAGTGGCCGTTCACAACAATAAGAATGCCCTCAGCCATTTCCATAGTACACATACCGCCGGTCATCTTGGCAATCCCCCGGAAGGGCATGTTGTAGTTGAACATCAGGTTCAGATTGGGCTTCCCCTTCTCCATACTCTTGTTGAGCAGACGGGTCAAAATCCCATATACCCGCCGGGCCAGCCAGCTTTTGGCGTAGTACATCTGACAAAGAGCGTCATTCATGGTGAGGGTGCCGCTCCAGCTTCCGTCCGGAATGGGGTGACCCAGCAGATTTTCAAACTCCACATCAGGAATAGTCTTGATATTGCCGGTATAGTAGTCAGACAGCAGCTTGCTGTCGTAGGGGTTGGGAGCGCCGGTTCCAGCCACGGTCACGCTGCCGGACAGCTTGATGTCCGCCACGTACGAGCCAATCAAAATCTGATACTCGCCGCCCTCCACCTCGAACTGATTGGTTTGGACGTTGAAATACCGGAACGCCTTGTCGTCCAGGGGAATGGTGACGGTCTTGCTCTCGCCCGCTTTCAGGAAAACCTTCTGGAATCCTTTCAGCTCCTTCGCGGGACGGAACACCTCGCTGGACAGCTTGGAGACGTAGAGCTGAGTGACTTCGGCTCCGTCCATTTTTCCGGTGTTTTTGAGAGTGAAGGTCGCTTCTTTTTCGGTGACCTTCAATTCGGAATACTCAAAGGTGGTGTAGCTCAAGCCGAAGCCGAAGGGGAACAGAACGGGGACATTCGCCGTTTCGAAGTAGCGATAGCCCACATAGAGGCCCTCCCGGTACTCGGCGCTGCGCTGCTTGGAGGGGAAGTAGGGTGAGGAGGACACATCCTCGTATTTGACCGGGTAGCTCTCCGCCAGCTTACCGGAGGGATTGATTTCTCCCATGAGGGCTTTCAGCATCGCAGAGGGCAGCAAACACCATCAGGAGGAGCTATGGACATTTTAGAATTTACCTGTACTGGCATTGAACATGGCGGGAAATTTCCCATAGAGAATACCGGGCGTGGGCAGAATGTATCGCCGGAGTTTATTTTCTCAAACCTATCTCCACAGGCCAAAACACTTGCAATTACATTGGAAGATTTATCCCATCCTGTCAAAGATTTCACACATTGGCTTATTTGGAACATTCCCGCCGCCAATGAAATAAAAAGCGGAATTCCCGCCGGAAGCCATGTGCCAGAATTGGACGGTGCTTGTCAGGGAGTCGGGTACGGCTTTCACCGATACGCAGGGCCAAAACCACCAAAGGGGAAAACACATACATATCGTTTTACCGTGTACGCGCTGGACTGTGACATTCAATTAAGCGTTCATTCTCTGAAAAAAGCCTTTTTGAAAAAAGTGGAAGGCCACATTCTCCAAAAAGGCAGCATCACAGCAAATTTCGAGTAACGAATGGGAGGCGTGTCAATCATGTATGA
>NZ_QWKI01000055.1 GCF_009911645.1 Pseudoflavonifractor sp. 60 | reverse complement strand
TTGAAGAAGTGGCCGTTCACAACAATAAGAATGCCCTCAGCCATTTCCATAGTACACATACCGCCGGTCATCTTGGCGATGCCCCGGAAGGGCATGTTGTAGTTGAACATCAGATTCAGGTTGGGCTCGCCCTTTTCCATGCTCTTGTTGAGCAGGCGGGTCAAAATTTTGTAGACCAGTCGGGCCAGGCCGCTTTTGGCGTAGTACATCTGGCACAGAGCGTCGTTCATGGTGAGGGTGCCGCTCCAGTTTCCATTCGGGATAGAGCGGCCCAGCAAGGCCGCAAATTCGTGCTCAGGAATGGTTTTGATATTGCCGGTGTAGTAATCGGACAGCAGCTTGCTGTCGTAGGGGTTGGGAGCACCGGTTCCAGCTATGGTCACACCGCTAGACAGCTTAATATCCGCCACGGATGCGCCGACGAGCACTTGGTATTCGCCGCCCTCGATCTCAAACTTGTTGGTCTTGACATTGAAATACCGGAACGCCTTGTCATCCAGGGGGATGGTGACAGTTTTGCTCTCGCCGGCCTTGAGGAACACCTTCGCAAAGCCTTTCAGCTCCTTGGCGGGGCGGAACACCTCGCTGGACAGTTTGGAGACATAGAGCTGTGCCACCTCTGCGCCGTCCACCTTGCCGGTGTTCTTGATGGTGAAAGTAGCCTCTTTGTCGGTGACTTTCAGGTCGGAATACTCGAAAGTGGTGTAACTCAGGCCGAAGCCGAAAGGGAACAGGACGGGGACGTTGGCTGTCTCAAAATAGCGGTAGCCGACGTAGAGAGCCTCCCGGTACTCCGCATTGCGCTGCTTGGCGGGGAAGTAGGGAGCGGAGGACACGTCCTCATACTTGACGGGGTAGCTCTCCGCCAGCTTGCCAGAGGGGTTGATTTCTCCCATGAGAGCTTTCAGCATAGCGGAAGCTCCTGCCTGGCCGCAGAGGTAGCCGTGGATGACCGCCTTGCACTTGTCCAGCCAGGGCATCTCCACAGCTGATCCGGCGGACATCACCGCCACCACATTGGGGTTGACGGCGGCGACAGCCTCCAGCAGGTCCACCTGATTTTGGGACAGCTTCATGTGGGCACGGTCCAGGCCCTCAGACTCGCTGATCTCGTCCAGACCAATGTACAGCAGGACAATGTCGGCTTTTTTCGCCAGCTCCACCGCCTTGGTCTGCATGGAGGGGTCGCCCTTGCCGGTACGGGGATAACCCGGCTCAAAACCGGCCACGTTCAGGTCGAAGTTGCCGATGATATCCATAGCGTTGTCCACCTTTGTGGCGTTGACCACCGAGGACCCCGCCCCCTGATACCGGGCCTTCTGGGCGAACTCGCCAATGACAGCAACCTTTGTGCCCTTTTTCAGTGGCAGGATGTTTCCCTCATTTTTCAGCAGGACGATGGATTCCCCGGCGGCCTTTGCGGCCATCTTGTGGTGGGCGTCGATGTCGAAGGGCTTACCCTCCAGCGGAGCAATCGCCTTGGTGACAGAGAAAATCACGTCAATGATCTCGTCCACCCGCTGATCCAGGAGGCTGACACTCAACCGTCCGTCCTTGACGGCCTGAATCAGCTCCAGGTCGGAGTCGCCGCCAGTGGTGGGCATCTCCAGGTGGGAGCCGGCCCGGACGCCCTCCACATGGTCGTTGGACGCGCCCCAGTCGGAGACGACGAAGCCGTCAAAGCCCCACTCGTCCCGGAGAATTTCCTGCAAGAGGTGGTAATTTTCGTTGGCGTAGACCTCGTTGATCTCGTTGTAGGAGGACATGATGGATTTGGCGTGCCCCTCCTTGACGGCGATCTCAAAACCGGTGAGGTAGATTTCCCGTAGGGTCCGCTCGTCCAGAACGGAATTGGAGGCCATACGCCGCAGTTCCTGGGAGTTGACGGCAAAGTGCTTGGGACAGGCGGAAACGCCGTTTTTCTGGATTCCCCGGATGTAACCAGCGGCCATTTTTCCGGCCAGGTAGGGGTCCTCGGAGAAATACTCAAAATTCCGACCGCACAGGGGACTGCGCTTGATGTTGAGGCCAGGTCCCAGCAGGACGCCCACGCCTTGACTGGCGGCCTCCTCACCCAGGCACTCGCCGATCTCCTCGCCCAGAGCCGGGTCCCAGGAGTTGGCGATAGTGGCGGCGGTGGGGAAGCAGGTGGCGGGCAGAGAGGGATTCAGCCCCAGCTGGTCCCCGGAGCCCGCCTGTTTGCGGACCCCGTGGGGGCCGTCCGACAGGGTCATGCTGTGGATGCCCAGCCGCTCCACGCTCCGGGTCTGCCAAAAGTCTTTGCCGGAGAGAAGAAAGCACTTCTCTTCCAAGGTCATCTGGTCGATGATCTTCTGATGTTTCAACATAGTTCAGCACCCTCATCAAACATTTTATAAACGCCCCCCTCCCCCAGGCGGGAGAGGGGGGACAACAGTTTACTGTTCCTTCTTGCGCAAACTGCGGATGACCAATACCTCGGCCGCGATCAGAATCACAGCCAGAGCAGCGTCCACAACATAGGTCACTGTGATCCAGCCGGGAGTGGCCAGGGCCGCCTCGTAGTTCTCTTGTGTATAGGTGGAGGAGTTGACCACAGTATACAGCACGTTCTTGGTGGCCTGACGCATAGCCAGCACAGAGGTGGCGCTGGTCTGGTCGGTGAGGATGGCGTCGTTACCGGCGGTGCCCAGCATGATATCGCTGCCGCCGCGGATCGCCTTGTCCGCGTCCATGTAGCCATAGTTGCCGAAGTAGTCGGTGAGGATCATGCCGTTATATCCCCACTCGCCCCGCACGATGTCGTTGAGCAAGGCAGAGCAGCCGCCGTCCCAGGTAGTGCCCACATAGACATAGGAGGACATAATGGCCAGCGCCTGGCCCTCGTTGGCCTTGACGCAGGCCTCAAAGGGTTTTAAATACAGTTCCCGGGCGGACTGCTCGGTGAACCAGGTGCACAGCAGAGCGTTGCGGTTGGTCTCCTGTTCATTGAAAGCCAAGTGCTTAATGTAGGGGTATACGCCGTGAGCATAAGCAGCCTCGCACTCCTGAATCCCCATTTCGGCGCTGAGCAGAGGATCCTCGGAGTAATACTCAAAGTTGCGCCCGGCGAACGGGGAACGGTGGAGGTTCATGGAGGGGGCGTACCAGCCGTCCAGGCCGAAATCCTCAAACTCCTGACAGATGCCGTCGCCCATCTTATAGGCCAAGTCAATGTTCCAGGTCTGAGCCAGCAGAATTTCACCGCAGTAGCCCATTCCGAACAGGCCGCTGACGGAGTAGTTCACGCCAGCAGGGCCGTCGCTGTCCAGGGTGGCCACCTTGTTGATGGAGGGCATCTCTACCGTGGCAAAGCCGCCGTAGGCAATGAGGTTGACCATCTCGCTCACAGTCACCTCGTCCAGCAGATCCTCCCACATGGGGTCATCATAGTTCTTACCCCGCAGGTCCATCAATTCAATGCCGTTTTTAGCCCCGGTGGTGGGCATCACATCGCTGGCGTTGTTCAGGGCAGTTGGGTCGTAGGTGCCGTTGCCGCTGATTTCATAGACTGTCCGATCCAGAGTGTAGCTGGCGGGGGCGGCGGTGACGCTGGCGTAGTTGGCAAAGCCGTCGGCCCGGGACAGGTACTCGATGGAGCCCTCCGCAAAGGCCAGCTTGCTGTCTGCTACCATCAGGTCGCCGTTGTGGGGATTGCTCTCGTTGTAAACGGTAGTGGAAGCTTCGGTGAACGTGAAGGAATCCACCACGGTGTGGGCATCGGTGCGCAGGGAGACCTCATACTCTCCCGCCTCCAGCACATAATAGCCGGTTCCGTGGGTGTCAAAAGAAGCCATATCCTCCTTGTCGAAGGTCAGTTTCACCGTCTCCGACTGGCCCGGCTCTAAAATGCCGGTCTTACCGAACGCAGCCAGGTTGACCGCCGCTTTTTCGAGACCGCCGTTGGTATAGGGAGGCGTGAAGTACAACTCCACCACGTCCTTGCCCGCTGTGGTGCCCGTATTGGTGACGGCCACATCCACCGTGACCGTATCGCCGGCGGAGGAGGAGTTTACAATCTCCTGGATGAAGCTGGTGTAGCTGAGTCCAAAGCCGAAGGGGTACATGACTGTGGAATTGTAGTCAAAATCAAAGCCGTTTGTCTGGGCCTCCTCATAGGCCGTTTCATAGAAACGATAGCCCACATAGATGTTCTCCACATAGTTGACAAAGGAGACGACACCGTCGGCCCGCTCCCAGGCGGTCAGAGCTGCGGAGGTCACATCCTCCACATTGTCATAGACAAAGTGGCCGATGTTGTTGTGGGTGGGGGCGAGGGTCACATCCCGCAGCCAGGTATCCACTGTCTTGCCGGAGGGATTGACCTCTCCCTTCAGAATCTTGCCCAGAGCGTTGAAGCCGGTGGCGCCAGGGCTGGCGCACAACAGTACGCCCTTGATCTGGTCATACTCCTCAGTCCAGCCCATCTCCAGGGGATTAGAACCGTTGTAAACGATGATCACGTTATCAAAGTTGGAGGTGACCAGATCCACCAAATTCTTTTCGGTCTGGCTTAACTCCAGATAGGTCATGCCATCGGAAAAGTCGTTGTAGCTGCCGTTGTTGGTATAGGTTGCCCGGGTGTACTTGGTACCTTGGTCATAGGTGCCGCTCATCACCGTACCCATGTCGTGGGGCAGGTCGGCGCCCTCGCCGCCGCAACGGGCAATGACGATCAAGGCGGTGTCGGAGAAGGACTTGGCGTTGTTCATCAGTGCGTCGTCATAGCTGTCGGCGGTGGGTTCGGGCAGGGTCCAGTCCTGGCCGTTGTTGATGGTGATGGCCGGACGGTCGCCACGGTAGGCGGTGTACTTGTCCGAAAGCTCGGTGTTCAGCGTAAAGCCGGCGTTCTCCAGACCGCTGAGCAGGGTGACGGCGGTGGAGGCATCCACGGTGCCGGAGCCGGTGCCGCCGTAAACCGGATTGGTAGAGGCCCAGCCGAACACATTCAGGTTGGTCGTGCCAGACAGGGGCAGCATCCCGTCGTTCTTGGTCATGATGATGCCCTCGCTGGCGATTTCTTCGCCGATGTCTCTGGAATTTTGAACGGTCTGCTCACTTAATGAGCCAGTCTTGGCCAGCACACTGGAGAGCAGATCCCGCATGGGGCCAAGCAGGATGCCGTTGACCAGAACGGCGATGACCAGAACACCAGCCAGAACGGACTGGGCGCGGATCATGCCCGCTTTGGACTTGTTAATCTTCCCGGCGAAGATCAAAAGCACGATCACGGCCGCCAACGTGACACCAATACCGATCAGCCACCCGCTGATCTGTCCCACGACGCTCCATACATCTTCCCATGCAATTTGAATACCTGACATATATGCTCCTCCTTTTACTTTTTCGGGGACGGCCTCCCCTTTGGGACTATTTTAGACATAAATAAGTTCAAATGTCCAATGCTTTGATTGCATGATGTATCATGCCCAAACCGAATAATATCACTGCAGTTGCAGCACGAATCACCCATGGGTTTCTCTTACCCTTTTCCAGGTCAATCGCTGGAGCAGATATCCCGCCAGCGTCCACAATGCAAACATTGCAGCCAGTTCCCACATTACCAGTAGGGGGGATTTCTCGTAATCAAAGAACACAAAATCTACTCGCAGAAACATATAGTCTGCGATGTTCTGTCGGACAAAGCACACCCCGCCCCACACTGCTACCGCGACCGCTGCTATTCTCAGGGCCCAGCGCACCGCCGGGGCGAGGGGCCGCCCGCCCCGCAGTTTCCGGCCCAGGCCCAGGAATATGCCCCAATGCAGGCCCAGGTGGAGCCCCGTCAGCAGGAAACTCCAATACCCGCAGGCCAGGTGAATCCGCCGGGCGGCGGCGATAGAAATAGGGACTTCCAGAAATGGCAGGACATGGCGGGCCATGGCAAGGCCGCTGACGATCTGCGCCGCCATGCTGACAAACAAGAGCAACACTGTTTGCAGGATTCTCCGGGGCGTGTACCGGCCCCTGACCAGAGCCTGAAACCACTTCCAATTCAGTCCGTGGTGCAGAAGGAACAGCACCAGCATTCCGACCCCCAGCCACTCATGGATCTCCTGCTCGGTGATGAAGTAAGCCATCAGGAACAGCAGCAGGAGCGCCATAGCCAGATCAGTCAGGCGGCGCAGTACCTGCCCAGCATTTACCCTCCGATTCTTTTCAGCCACTGGTCCACCAGCCTTTCCGCCCGGCTTCCGCCGTCCTCCTGGACGGCCAGCAAAGGCAGTACATCGCAGCCGATGCAGTATTTCGCGATATCTTGGGCGATGTGCCCCCCGCCGCCCCCGCCGTGGGTGCAGAAGGGAACAATCACTTTATCCGTGGGCATAACCTCATGGAGGAAAGACGCCACCGGCGGGGCCATGGTAGACCACCAGTTGGGAGTACCCAGGTAGACGGTCTCATAGGCGCTCCAGTCCATGTCGATGGGGCGCAGAGCCGGGTAATGACGGGCTTGAATTTCCCTCTTTGCCTGTTCGACCACTGTATTGTAGTTGGATGGGTACGCCCGCTCAGGTACAATCTCCTTCCAATCAGCCCCGGTTTTTTGGGCAATCAGTCGGGCGATTTTCCGGGTGTTCCCGGACCAGGAGTAAAATAAGACAAGATTTCTCCTGCCTTCTTGTTCACTCATAACAAATACCTCCTACTTTCATTTTGTAAACAGAAAACCGGCAGCGGGCTTCCCCGTCTGCCGGTTTTGTCTGCCCTTGTGCTTATCATAAGGCAAAGGGCCACAATAGTCTAATGCTTTGATTGTATGATATATCATGCCTAAACCGTATCATTCTGCCGCTTCTGTCTCCCGGATATAGTCCCGGAACCGGCTGGCCGCCGAGTGAAAGACCCGGTTTTTCTTCCAGGCAAACACATGGCCAGTCGTGCGTTCTGGAGTGAATGGAACAAACTTCAGCCTCTCGCCGCCCCGTATCTCAAAGCACCCGCCGGTACACACCACACAGCCCAGCCCCTCCTCCACCAGCAAGGCGGCGTTGTTGATGAGGCTGTGGCTGGCAAAGATGTTCAGCTGGCTTCGCTCTACGCCAAACCAGCCTGCGATATGATCCTGGACAATCTCCCATTGGGGCATAATGAGGGGCCGCGATAACAGGTCCTCCTGATCCAGGCTGGACTTTTGGGCCAAAGGATCGTCCCGGCTCACCAGCATCCCCCACACCTCCTGATAGGGCAGGCGGAAAAAGTCGTATTTGGCCACCTCCACTGGCTCCACCAGGATGCCGAAGTCCAGTTCCCCCTGGTCCAGTTTCTCCCGGATATCATCCCCGATACCGCTGTAAAGATCATACTGTACCTTGGGATACTGGGCGGAGAAACCCTTCAGAGCCTTAGCCAGCATCCGGGAGGCCCGTGTCTCTACACATCCGATGGACACCGTGCCGCCCAGCAGGTCATCCAGGTCGGACACGTCCCGAAGGGTCTTTTCCATCAGCGCGACAATCTCCTCCGCACGCTGCTGGAACAGCACCCCCGCCTCAGTCAGCGTCACCTGGCGCTTACCTCGGATCATCAGCGGCGTGCCCACATTCTCCTCCAGATCCATCAGCTGGCGGCTGATGGTGGGCTGGGTCACGTGGAGCTGCTCCGCCGCCCGGGTGATGTTCCCCTGCTTCGCCACCGCCAGATAGTATTCCAACAGTCGAATATCCATATCATACCCGCCTTTCCATGCTTATTCTCTATTTTGATTATCCAAGATAGCGGAGAAAAAGTCAAGCGTGCATTCTGATTTTATCATACATAATAGGCATGATAAATTATCCAAACTAGGCATTTTACATTTTAAGGCTTTCCATGTAAAATCAAACCACCCAGCAGCAACAAGGAGGAACCATAGATGAAACGAATCCTGTCACTTATCACAGCGGCCATGTTGATCACACTGACCGCCTGCGGCGTACAAACGCAGAATCCAGCCGCCAGTACCCCGCCGCCTGATACGTCCCCGGTTACCCAGCCGTCTGATTTAATTCAACTTCCGGAGCAGAAGGAGGAATCTCCGCAAGCGGAACACATCCTGATTGCTTACTTTTCCCTTTGGGAGAACGCCTCCTGGGGTGAGTACACGGACGCCAATACCTCCGCCAGTGTGGTGGTAGATAACCTGGGCGCTGTGGGAACCAACGCTTATGTGGCACAGATGATCCAGTCTAAAGTGGGCGGCGACCTCCATGCCATCATCGCCGCAGAGCCTTATCCGGCGGATTTTGACCAGGTAAGGGACATCAACCATCAGGAGAACAGCCGGGCCATCTCCAGCACAGTGGAAAATATGGAGCAGTACGACACGGTGTTTATCGGCTATCCGGTTTGGGCTACCACACTGCCCCAGGCGGTGCGGACATTCCTCACTGAGTATGACTTTTCCGGCAAGACGGTGATTCCCTTCTGCACCCATGACGGCTATGGGGCAGGGCGCAGCTTCTCCACTGTGGCGGAGCTTGCCGCCGGTGCGAATACACTGGAGGGACTTGCTATCCATGCCCCGGAAGTCACAGAGTCAAAAGACGATATCAAACAGTGGCTTGGCGCCCTGGACCTGGATACGGAGCGTGGCCAAGGTGAAACGGCTATCCGTATCACGGTTGGGGACACTCAGCTGGATGGTGTACTGTATGACAGCGATATGGCTCGGCAGTTTATCGCCCAACTCCCTCAGACCATCTCCATGAGCAACTACGGAGACCGGGAGGTCTACGGCGGCATTGACCAGGAAATCACCGTGGAGGGCGAGGGTCAGCTCCGCTTTGAAGATGGTGATATTACCTACTGCCCCAGCAATAATACCGCCGCAATCTTTTACAGTCAGTCTGACCGTCCTGACCTGACTATGCGCATCTATCCCATCGGCAAGGTTACATCTGATTTGTCCATCTTCCCCGATCTGCCCAGCCGGGTGGATATTACCTTTGAGATTATGGAGTAAACAAGGAGGTTTTTGAAATGCAAGGATTGAAAAAGACGCGGATTTTTGCTCTGACGCTCTTGTTGGCACTGAGCATTGCCGTCCCGGCCTTTGCCGCCGTGGAGGATACTGGCTTTTCCGATGTGGATGCCGGTTCCTGGTACGCTGAGGCCGTCATGTACTGCCGGGAGCATAATCTGATGGCTGGAATCGGCAACAACCAGTTTGCCCCGGAGAGCAACCTGACCAGGGCGCAGCTTGCCGCTGTTCTCTATCGGATTGAGGGTACGCCTGCTGTAACAGGTACAGACGCTTTTACGGACACGCCTGACGGCGCATGGTACAGCGACGCCGTTTTGTGGGCCTCTCAGCAGGCGCTGGTCAGCGGCTACGGCGGCGGGCTGTTTGGCCCCAACGATCCGGTGAGCCGGGAGCAGATGACCACCATCCTCTGGCGGTATGCGGGAAGTCCTAACCCGACAGGAACGGCGGCCTTTACAGACAGTTCCTCTGCTGCCTCCTATGCTTCTGCCGCTGTCAGCTGGGCCGGTGTCAACAGCATTGTTCGTCCGACTTCCGGCAATATGTTCGCTCCCAAAGAGAACGCCACCCGCGCCCAGGTTGCGGACGCACTGATGAACTATGACCGCAGTACGCAGTCAGCGCCCTCTGACACTCCAAGCGGCGGCACCAGGGTACTGGTGGCCTATTTCTCCCGCTACGGAAATACAGACTATGATAACGATGTAGACGCCACTACCTCCGCCAGTGTAGTGGTGGAGGACGGCCAGCGGCAGGGCAGTACAGAGCGGATCGCCCGCATGATTGCAGAGCAGACTGGCGGTGATCTCCATCTGATCGAAACCGCAGATGCCTACCCCACTGATTTCAACGATGTGGTGGAACAGAATCACCGTGAGATTGCAAACGGCATCCGGCCTGCTCTGTCCTCCCATGCGGATCTGGAAAATTATGACGTGATTTTTATTGGCTATCCAGTCTGGTCTTCCACCACCCCCACCCCGGTGCTGTCCTTTTTGGAGGAACAGAACCTGTCCGGCAAGACGGTGATCCCCTTCTGTACCCATGACGGCTATGGCGCAGGCAGCAGCTATTCCGCAATCCGCAACTCCAGTTCTGGCGCCGCGGTAGAGCAGGGACTGGCGGTTGATTCCAGCCGGGTGTCCTCCGCACAGAATACGGTCACGGATTGGGTATCCGGTTTGAATCTCTCTGCCGGAACCACCCCAGCCCAACAGGGGGAAACTGCTGTCCGCATCACCATTGGAGACACCCGATTGGAGGGTGTGCTGTACGACAGCAATATGGCCCGGCAGTTTATCGCCCAGCTCCCCCAGACAATCACCATGAGCAACTACGGAGGCCGTGAGGTCTACGGCGGTATCGACCAGGCCATCACCGTGGAAGGCGAGGGCCAGCTCCGCTTTGAAGATGGCGACATCACCTATTGCCCCGCCAACAACACCGCCGCCATCTTTTATAGTCAATCCAGCAATCCCAATCTGACCATGCGGATATATCCTATCGGAAAGGTTACATCTGATCTCTCCATCTTCCCCGATCTGCCCAGCCGAGTAGAGATTACCTTTGAAATCGTTCAGTAAAGGAGCTTTTACCATGAAAAAATCCCTCTCTTTTTTATTGGCCCTTGCCCTTTGCTGCGCTCTGACCGCCTGTGGAGGCGGTCAGGGTGCGGCGGGCAGCGACACTCCCTCCACGCCTGTAACATCTCAGCCTGAAGAAACACCCGACAACTCTCAGCATCACGAGTCGCCCAATACTTCCACCCCTGCGGATACCCCTGAAACAACTGAACCGGAGGAGGATGTCGGAAACGGTGTCCTGATCGTTTACTTTGCCTATGGTGAAAACGCCCCTCTGTCTGACGGCGTGGACGCATCCACCTCCGCCAGCATCCAGTATCGGGGTGATGAACTGACCGGAAATACTGGCCTTGTGGCGGACATGATCGCAGAAGCCACTGGTGGCGATCTGTTCTCTATCCTGACGGCGGAGCAGTATCCAGACAACTACAACGACACCATTGACGTAGGGCAGACGGAGAAGGGATCCAATGCCCGCCCGGAGTTGTCCACCCAGCTTGATCATTTGGACAGCTATGATACCGTGTTTTTGGGCTTCCCCAACTGGTGGGGAGATATGCCTATGGCAGTTTACAGCTTTTTGGATGAATACGACCTCAGCGGCAAGACCATTGTTCCCTTTGTCACTTCGGGTGGCAGCGGTTTTGCCGGCACGATTCAAGCTATTGAAAATGCTGAACCGGATGCCACAGTGCTGGAGGGCCTCTCACTGCGTGACAGCCGTTCCCCCCAGGCAGAGGACGATGTCGCGGACTGGCTGGCCCGGCTCGGACTGGCCGGTTAATATAACTTCCTTTCTTTGCAAATGGTACGACAGCTATCTTCTGGTAGCTGTCGTATCATTTCTTATCATGCAGAAAAGGCATGATAAATAATCCAAATTAGGCATTTTACATTTATGTAATTCTCAGTTACAATGAAACCGTCAAGGAGAATTCTTTCAACAGGAAATCCATATCTGATAGGGAGGTTGACATGAAAGTAACTGTTATTACTGGAAGCCCTCACAAAAAAGGCACTTCCGCTCTGCTGGCGGATGAGTTTATCCGGGGCGCACAGGAGGCCGAATGGGAAACCTTCCGCTTCGATGCCGCCTTTGAGCAGGTTGCTCCCTGTCTGGGCTGTGACCGCTGCGGGATTGGCGCGGCTCCCTGCACCCAGAAGGACGGAATGCAGAAGCTGATGCCGGAACTGCTGGCCTCCCAGGCGGTGGCGCTGGTCACGCCGCTGTATTACTTTGGCTTTTCCGCCCAGATCAAGACAGTAATCGACCGCTTCTACGCCAACAACTACAAGCTGACCGGCGGTAAAAAGGCATTCCTTCTGGCAACCGCCTATGACAGCAACGACTGGACCATGGAGGCGCTGACAGCCCACTACGAGACGCTGTCCCGCTATCTCCAGTGGGAGGATGCCGGACGGGTCCTGGCGGTGGGATGTGGTGTCCGCTCCGACATTGAACGCACCCAATTCCCCCAGGAAGCCTATCAGCTTGGCCTTTCCCTCAAATAAAGACAAAAGGGAGACAAAATGATGAGAAACTTAAAACGATTTGGTGCGTTGTTCCTGGCCTTGGTTCTGGCACTGTCCCTGGCTGTCCCAGCCTTTGCCGCCGTGGATGATGCCGGCTTTTCCGATGTGGATGCCGATGCGTGGTATGCCGAAGCTGTCATGTACTGCCAGGAGCATAACCTGATGGCCGGAATCGGCAACAACCAGTTTGCCCCGGAGAGCAATCTGACCCGTGCGCAGCTTGCCACCGTCCTCTACCGGATCGAGGGCACTCCGGCTGTGACTGGTACGGACGCCTACACAGATACGCCTGACGGCGCATGGTACAGCGACGCCGTACTGTGGGTGTCTCAGCAGAGCCTCATCACCGGCTATGGCGGTGGTCTGTTCGGCCCTAACGACCCGGTGAGCCGGGAGCAGATGACCACCATCCTCTGGCGGTATGCGGGAAGTCCCTCGGCGGAGAGGGCCGCAGACTACAATGACGAGGCCGCGATTGCCTCCTATGCCGCCGCCGCTGTGGATTGGGCCAGTGTCAACGACATTGTGGCACCTCTCTCCACGGGCGTGTTTTCTCCGAAAAGCGATGCAACCCGCGCCCATGTTGCCGCCGCTCTGATGAATTACAGCCGCCAGCAGACGGGAACCACTCCTGTACCTCCTGCCGCTAACAATGAACGATTTGTGCGGATAAACGGCGGTACCTTCCAGATGGGAAGCCCGACCAATGAGCCGGAGCGCAGTTCCGATGAAATTCAGCATAACGTGACTGTGAGCAGCTTCTACATGGCACGAACGGAAGCGTCCCAGGCGGAATATCAAGCGGTGATGGGAAACAACCCCAGCGAAACCAAGGGGGACGATCTGCCTGTGACGAACATCACTTGGTACGATGCCATTGAATACTGCAACAGGCTCAGTGAAGCCGAGGGCCTGACATCCTGCTACACCGTCTCCGGTACGACAGTCACTTGGAACAAGTCTGCCAACGGCTATCGCCTGCCCACGGAGGCCGAGTGGGAATACGCCGCCCGCGCCAATACCTCCACTCCATTTAGCTTTGGAGATTACGTTCACAACAGCGACGCCAACTGCTACAACGCCTACGGCTACAACAACGACGCCAGCGGGAATTGGGTGAACGGCTCCGATTCATATTTGAGAAGGACTGTGGAAGTAGATCAGTATGCCGCCAACGTCTATGGCCTATATAATATGCACGGCAACGCCGCCGAGTGGGTGTGGGACTGGTACGGCGCGTATGAGTCCCAGGTATCCAATGATCCCACCGGCCCGGAGGGCGGCAATGCCAAGATTGTCCGGGGCGGCGGCTGGAATGACCACCCCAAGCACATTCGCTCCGCCTACCGGGGCGCTCACCCTGCGGATGTTTCTCTTTACAGTATTGGTGTACGCCCGGTTCGGAACGCCGAAACCACCACAGGTCAGGTTAGAAGCGTTTACAGCACCCAGGCGGAACAGGGAACCGGCAGAACCCTGATCGTCTACTTCTCCCAGACCGGGAACACCGAGGGGTTAGCGAACCTCATCCACGAGATCAGCGGCTTTGACATCTTCCGTCTGGAGCGGGCCACTCCCTATGCCTCCAGCAGCAACGGCCCGGTGCTGTACGGCGAGGCTTTGAATGAGCTGCGCTCGGAAGCTGTCCCAGAACTGAAGGAGTATCCGAACATTGACCAGTATGACACCATTCTCTTGGGCTACTGCAACTGGTGGTCCTCTATCCCCGCCTGTGTGCGCACCTTCCTCACCCGCAACGACCTCAGCGGCAAGACCATCGTTCCCTTCTGCTCCATGGGCGGCGGACACTTTGGTCAGACCATCAGCGCGATTGCGAAGCTGGCTCCTGACAGTGTGATCAAGGAGGGCCTGGAGGTTACTTATTCTTCCTATGACCGGGCGGAGATTCAAGAATGGCTGAACAACTCGGTACAGTAAAAACAAACCAACAAAAAGGAGACAAAATGATGAAAAACCTAAAACGATTTGGCGCATTGTTCCTGAGCGTGGTGTTGGCGCTTGCCTTGGCCATCCCGGCCTTTGCCGCCGTGGACGATACCGGCTTTTCCGATGTGGATGCAGACGCATGGTACGCCGAAGCTGTCATATACTGCCGGGAGCATAACCTGATGGCCGGTACCGGCAACAACCAGTTTGCCCCGGAAAGCAATCTGACCAGAGCGCAATTTGCCACCGTTCTCTACCGGATCGAGGGCACTCCAGCTGTATCTGGAACGGATGCCTTTACGGATACGTCTAAAGGAGCATGGTACAGCGATGCCGTACTGTGGGTGTCTCAGCAGAATCTCATCACCGGCTACGGCGGCGGTCTGTTCGGCCCTAATGACCCGGTGAGCCGGGAGCAGATGACCACCATCCTCTGGCGATATGCGGGAAGTCCTGTGTCTGACGGGGCTGACGATTACACGGACGAGACTTCGATTGCCTCCTATGCCGCCGCCGCTGTGGATTGGGCCAGCGTCAACAACATCGTGGTGCCTGTATCTACGGGTGTGTTTGCTCCGAAAAGCGAGGCCAGCCGCGCCCATATCGCCGCCGCACTGATGAATTACAGCAGAAGCCAGCAGACTGCGCCCACTACCCCCACCGAGCCTGATCCCGCTCCCAGCGAGGGAACCAAGGTGCTGATCGCATACTTCTCCGCTACCAACAATACAGAGAGCATCGCCAATCACCTGGACGCCATTCTGGACGCCGACCTCTATGAGATCACGCCGGAGCAGCCCTACACCGCCGCCGACCTGAACTACAACTCGGACTGCCGTGCTAATGACGAGCAAAATGACCCCAGCGCCCGTCCCGCTATCTCCGGCAGTGTGGACAACATGGAGCAGTATGATGTAATTTTCTTGGGCTATCCCATCTGGTGGGGACAGGCTCCGAAGATCATCTATACCTTCCTGGAGAGCTATGACCTCAGTGGCAAGACCATCGTTCCCTTCTGCACCTCCGGCAGCAGCGGCCTCGGCTCCAGCGCCACAAACCTCCATAGCCTCGCCAGCAATGCCACATGGCTAGACGGCCAGCGGTTCAGCGGCAGTGCTTCCCGCTCCACGGTGGAGTCTTGGGTGAATGGCCTTGGGCTGGCTCTGACCCCTGCGGCCTGAATAACGGATGCTGAAGAAGCCCCATCCCGGCTGGGGTGGGGCTTCTTCGTTCAAAATTGGAGTTGATAAACACGATGAAACGGATTTTTAACTCGGTTTTGTGTTTCTCGCTTGTGTTTGCTTTGACGAGCTGCGCCAGCACAGAACAACACCCCTCCTCTACGCCCTCCGAATCTACACAAATACCGAACCAGACCATCACCGCACCAGCAGATGACACATCTCCTGAGATCGTCCCGCCAGAGGACTTTGTGCTGATAAGCGGCGCGACCTTCCAGATGGGAAGCCCGGAATCGGAGGCATGGCGTGTGGAGGATGAAACCGCCCACATGGTTACAGTCAGCGATTATTACATTAGTAAATTTGAAGTCACCCAGGCTGAATACAAAGCGGTCATGGGGGAGAATCCCAGCTTCTTCACCGGGGATGATCTCCCGGTAGAGAGCATTTCATGGATGGAAGCTATCCAGTATTGCAACACCCGCAGCACCCAGGAAGGACTGACCCCGGCCTATGCGGTAGACGGTCAGAACATTTCTTGGGATCGAAGCACCAACGGCTACCGCCTGCCTACCGAAGCCGAGTGGGAATACGCCTGCCGTGCCGGGACAGAAACGCCGTTCAACACAGAAACTTCTATCAGCGCGGATGAGGCCAACTATTGGGGCCACTACCCCTATCTCATCGAGGATAACTACTTCTCCCAAGGGAACCTGGAAACCAAGCCCGGTGTTTACCGGCAGACAACCGTGGCGGTTGGCAGCTTTGGACCCAACGCATGGGGTCTCTACGATATGCACGGCAACGTAGGCGAATGGGTTTGGGACTGGTATGGAGCCTATGAAACCGGGAAGCAGACGGACCCCACCGGCCCCGCCAGCGGCACCCTCCGGGTGTACCGGGGCGGTGGATGGAACGATTTTGCCAAGAGCCTCCGCTCGGCTTACCGGGCCACCCTCCCCCCGGACAGCGCCAGCTTCAATATCGGACTGCGGCTGGTGCGGAACGCGGGGACCGGCAGCGGGAATGTAGAATCTTCCTCTGCGCAGTCCAGCGGACAGACCGGCGGCAATGTTCTGATCGCTTATTTTTCCTGGGGCGGCAACACCAGAGGAATTGCCGAGGAAATTCAGCGTCAGACCGGGACCGAGCTGTTTGAGATTGAAATGGTGACCCCCTACTCATCCGACTATAACACGGTTCTGGATCAGGCGCAGGAGGCTCAAAACAACCAGGACCGTCCAGAGCTGTCCACCCATGTGGAGGATATGGACCAATATGACATCATCCTCCTGGGCTACCCCAACTGGTGGGCCTCCATCCCAATGCCTGTCGCATCCTTCCTGGAGGAATACGATTTTTCCGGCAAAACCATCATCCCATTTTGCAGTCACGGAGGCGGGCGGTTCGGTCAAAGTCTGACGGCGATTACAAAGCTGGCGCCTGACGCTGTGCTGGGCGAAGGGCTGGCCATCTCTTATTCCGGCGGTTCTGGTTTATCTGGTGACGTATCCGCTTGGCTGGAAGAAAACGGTATTTCAGCAAAATAATTGGAAAGAAGAATAGATTTTCTGATATAGAATGAGAGGATGTATTTGAAAAGAAAAATCTCTATACTTTTGACAGTTTCCGTGTTCCTCCTTTCGGCGGGTTGCGGAGAAAACGCCCAAAATGATGATTCTGCCATTCAAACAGACGTGCCCCACACCTTTGCCGGTTATCCTGTGGTTTACCTGACGGCAGACATTTCCGCCCAAGGCTTGCTTTCCGCCTATGAAGCCTTAGAACCAGCAGAGAATGGAACGGTCGGAATCAAATTGTCAGAAACATTGTCAGATGGTTTCTCCTGGCAGGATTTGACGGTGGAGTTAGTGCAAGCGGCAAACGCATCCATAATAGAAAACAATGGACCTGAAACAGAGCTTTCCGGCTACGAAAACATCGTTGTTTTGACCCATCTTGAACCGCATGACACAGTGGGGTTTTATGGAACCACAGCGCACATGGCCTCTATTTCCACACAGCAAGAAGATTTGGACCGCTTTGCAAGCGACCCGGATGGGATGCTGCAGTATCTTGCCGAACAGGGAAAAGCAGCGGCAGAAAGCGTAAGCGGTCCGATTCTCTACATTGCCGTGTTGGATCAATGGAGTGTTGGCGACCCCGCATATGGTGGAAACATTCTGGCTTCTTATGATCCGGTATCCTTGGATCAAGCCTGTGTGGATCTCATCAATATGACGGAGGAATGCCAATCGCTGGCGGCGCATATTGCGGTCTGCAAAGGCATCTACACGCTGGTAAACGCCGAGCAGATGGGATGGGGCAGCCGTACCTATGCCTTTTTGAGTATTGACTAAATCAGACGTGAAAAATAGAACTGTGAGTTCCCCCCCCCTTTTTTTGCCCAATCATACGATAGCCGCCCCTGAAGCGGCTGTCGTATGATTTCATTCGCAACCATACATATTGAGCATGATAAATAATTCATATTAGGTATTTTACATTCATTTAATTCTCAGTTACAATGGATTCATGAGAAAGGGGAGATAAAAAATGAACCATAAACGATTCATACTTGCGATATGTGCAGCTTCTATTTTAACTTTGTCTGCCTGTGGAAACACGAATACAGCACCTTCCACCGAAATGCCCTCACCGCCTGTATCCAGCACTCCTGTCCCAGAAATCCCGGATACCTCTGTCCAGCAGGATGGCGATTCAGATGCAGCGGGAACGGATTCTGAAAAGGAATCTCAGGACATGGAGCCGGAGGATATCAGCTTGCCTCCGCAAACGCCTGAAGTGCCAGCCCAATCGGAGGAAAACGTTCCTGTGACAACCGAGCCGGAGAACCCGTTGGTACCGCCAGAAAATGCGGAGGAAAAAAGCACAAAAACCCTGATCGCCTATTTTACCTGGGCGGAAAACACGGTGGTAGACGATCCCTCCGCTGTAGATGTAGACGCCACCACCTCCGCAAGCGTTCTGGCTCCCGGTCATGTGGCACAGATGGCCGCATGGATACAGGCAAAGACCGGAGGCGATTTGTTCTCAATTATCATGGCAGACCCCTATTCCAGTGACTATGATGAATGCTTGGACCGGGCCGCTGATGAAAAGGCGGACAACGCAAGGCCCATCCTGTCCGGCTCTGTGGGGAATATGGACGAATATGATGTGGTATTTCTGGGCTACCCGGACTGGTGGGCTACCTGCCCCATGGCGGTATTTACTTTTTTAGACAGCTATGACTTCACAGGGAAAATGGTGATCCCATTCTGCGCCCATAGAACCAGCGGCCTTGCCTCCAGTGTGAGGGACATCCGCGCAGCTCTTCCCGATGTTACGGTGTTGGATGCGGTGGGCGTTCAGAGGCCGGGGATGGATACCCCGCTCAGTACAGCGCAGGACACAGTGGAGACATGGCTGGAAGGTTTTGCATACTGAGGCCATGCGTAAAAAAGTGATTTGCGTAATCACCGCTGTGCTTATCCTGTTATCCTGTGCTGGCTGCGGAAAACAGGAGGAAGCGGCAGACCGGAGCTTCTTCGCCTTGGACACCTACATCACCATGCAGGCCGTTGGACCGGATGCGGAGCAGGCTCTGGAAACTGCGGAGGAATCCATCCGGGAACTGGAACGGAAATGGTCTGTTACCAGCCCCGGCAGTGAGATTTACACGGTAAACCAAAGCGGCGGGAACCCCACAAGCATCAGTGAGGATACTGCGGAGATTCTCCGCTTTGTGCTGGATATGGCGCAAGATACAGACGGCGCACTGGACCCCACGATCTATCCGGTTTTGACAGCCTGGGGTTTTACCACTGACAGCTATCAGGTTCCCTCCCAGGAAGAATTGGATACCCTGCTCTCCTATGTGGACTATCAAAGTATTCAGCTTACAGGCGGCACGGTAACAGTGCCGGTGGAATGCCAGATTGACTTGGGATCGGTGGCCAAAGGCTATATTGGTGATCTGGTGGCCGATAGCCTTCGGAAATGCGGCATCACTTCCGCCCTGATAAACCTGGGCGGTAATGTTCAGGCAGTCGGCGCAAAAGCGGATGGCTCTCCCTGGAGGATAGGCGTGCGTGACCCTATGGCGAATGGGAACTTAGGCGTTTTAGAGATAACGGACCAAGCGGTTGTCACCTCCGGCGGCTACGAGCGGTACTTTACGGATGCGGATGGAAATGTTTACTGGCATATCCTGGACCCGCAGACCGGCTATCCGGCCCGGAACGGCCTTATCTCCGTCACGGTGGTTTCCCCAGAGGGAAAGCGGAGCGACGCTCTCTCCACGGCGCTGTTCGTCATGGGTATGGAACGTGCCATTGAGTATTGGTGCGCACATGGCAACTTTGAAATGCTACTGGTGACAGAGAATGGAACGGTTCTGCTGACCGGGGGCTTGGAGAACGCATTCACCCTGGATGAAGAACAGAACGGCAGAGAGGTCACGGTGATCCATCATGAAGCAGAGTAAACTCTGGGTGGTTCTGTGTGCGGCGATTTTGCTGCTGGGGGTGGCTGGATGCCTTTGGGTGCTGCGGCCAACCGGCGGAGATACCGTAGAAATTTTACAAGACGGAAAGCTGCTCTACACGCTCGACCTGTCGAGGAGCGAAGATCAGGTGATTGAGATTCCTTATACGGGAAGCTCCAATATCATCCAAGTGCAGGATGGGAAAATCCGAGTGCTGGAGGCGGAGTGTCCCGATCAAATCTGTGTTCACATGGGATATTTATCTGACACGGGACTGCCCATTGTCTGTCTGCCCAATCGTCTGGTAATTCAATATCAACAGGCCGGAACGGACGGAGCCACAGGCTGAAGGAGGGAAAACCATGCAAACCAAAAGGCTGACAGAATTGGCGCTCCTGGCGACCATCGCCCTGACCATCTTCATGGTAGAAAGCAAGATACCCAATCCAATCCCACTTCCCGGCGTGAAACTGGGACTGGCAAATATCGTAACAGTCTACGCGGTGTACCGCTTCCGGCCCAAAGAGGTGATCCTGCTCCTGACCACTCGGATCATCCTGGGCGCGGTTTTCGGTGGAAACATGATGGCCCTGTTATACAGCGCGGCAGGCGGGGCGCTTTGCCTGTTGGGGATGCTCCCGCTCCACCGCCTGATCCCGGAAAAAGCGCTCTGGATCAGCAGTATTTTGGGGGCGGTATTCCACAATATCGGGCAGATGACAGCGGCAATTCTTGTGATGAAAAGTCTTGGAGTTGCTATGTATTTCCCATTTCTGTTGGTTTCCGGGTGCTGTGCGGGGTACTTTACCGGACTGTGCGCACAGTTTCTGCTCCAGCGCAAGCCCCACATGATGAACCCTGCGCAGACGCTGGCAGAACGATGATCCCGCAGCCATTAAATTCAAGAAAACGAGGCGTATTGCAGTGTTATTCTCCAATCGTGATCTGAAAAAGCTCCTGCTCCCACTGGTCATTGAGCAAATTCTTGTCATGCTGGTGGGTATGGTGGACACGGTAATGGTGTCCAGTGTGGGGGCGGCGGCGGTGTCCGGTGTGGCCTTGGTGGATATGGTAAACTTTCTGGTCATTACCGTGCTGACCGCCCTGACCACTGGAGGCTCGGTGATCCTGTCGCAATACTTAGGGAACCGCCAACCGGACAAGGCTGCGGTTTCTGCCGGACAACTCATGACGGTTTCCGCTCTGTCCTCTGCCGGAATCATGGCCGTGTGCGTCCTGCTTCGAGTCCCCATCCTCCATCTGTTCTTCGGCGCGGTGGAGCCGGATGTGATGGACGCTGCCCTGACGTACTTCCTTGTGACGGCCTGTTCCTTCCCTTTCCTGGGTGTCTATAACGCGGCGGCGGCGCAGTTCCGCAGCATGGGACGCACCAGCATGACCATGTACGTCTCCCTGATGATGAACGCGGTCAATATCGCGGGAGATTTTATCGGGGTATCCCTGCTCCATGCCGGAGTGCTGGGGGTGGCGGTCCCTACGCTGGTCTCCAGGGGGCTGGCGGCGCTGGCCATGTCGGGGCTGGCTTTTCAAACGGAAAATCCGCTCCGTCTGTCGTGGCGGAACATTCTGACATGGAAGCGGGAAACCGTTGTCCGCATCTTGCACATTGCTGTTCCCGGCGGAGTAGAAAACGGATTGTTTGCCCTGGGAAAGGTGCTGGTCACCAGCGTGGTGTCTCAGTTTGGTACAGTGCAGATCGCCGCCAATGGTGTGTCCAACAGCATCAACCAGATCGCCATCATCGTGGTAAGCGCCGTGAATCTGGCGGTCATTACCGTGGTGGGCCAGTGCGTGGGCGCACGGGAGTATGAGCAGGCGGAGTATTACACCAAAAAGCTGATGAAGGTTTCCTATATTTCCACAGCCATTCTTGGCGGCGCTGTCTGCCTGTCCCTCCCCCTGATCCTGCGGCTCTACCGCCTGGAACCGGAGACCTTGCAGCTTGCCGCGGTCCTCATTGTCATGCACAATCTGCTGGCCGTTGCTCTCCACCCCACATCCTTTAATCTGGCCAACAGCCTCCGGGCGGCAGGAGATGTGAAATACACCATGTATGTGGGCGTACTCTCTATGGCCGTGTTCCGGCTGGGGTCGGCCTTTCTGTTCGGAGTCGTGCTGAATTGGGGCGTGATCGGCGTGTGGATCGCAATGGGTATGGACTGGCTGGCCCGTTCGATGTGCTTTGTTTGGCGCTACCGCCGGGAGGTCTGGCGGACAGCCAGCGTAATCGCTTAATAAAAAAGGAGGAATGTCATTTATGGAATACCGCAAACTCCCCCACGGGGAGGAACAGCTCAGCGTTCTGGGGTTGGGCACAAGCTCCATCGGTGCGGCAGGTGACAAGGAGATCGAGGCCACTATGGGTTTGGCCCTGGAGGCCGGAATTAACTTCTTTGACATGGCCTCAGCTGATACAGCCCCTTTCTCTGCCTATGGCCGAGCCATTGCCGGGATGCGGGAAAAGCTCTATTTTCAGATCCATTTTGGAGCCGACTACACCAGCGGGAAATATGGTTGGACTACCAATTTGGACACCATCAAACGCTCCATTGATTGGCAGCTCACCGCGCTGAAAACGGACTACATCGACTTTGGCTTTCTCCACTGTATTGATGAGGAATCCGATCTGAAACTGGCCGTTGAGAGCGGCGTATTGGACTACATCCAGTCGCTGAAGGACCAGGGGACAGTCCGGCACATCGCTCTGGGTTCCCACACCCCCAGGCTTGCCAACAAGGTGCTGGACATGAAGGTCATCGACCTGCTGATGTTCAGTATCAATCCCGGCTACGACTACCGGGGCGGCTCCTCTGTGGACTTGGGCAGTGAGAACTACGCCGTGGGCGGCGTGGACGAACACCCCACTCTGTACCGCCGCTGTGAGGCGGAACGGGTTGGTATCTCAGTCATGAAGCCCTTCAGCGGGGGCCAGCTGCTCAATGACCGGACTTCCCCCTTCGGCAAGGCCCTGACGGAGTACCAGTGTATGCAGTATGCCCTGGATAAGCCGGGGGTGCTGGCCGTCATAGCCGGGGTACGGAACCGGGCCGACCTCCAAAAGCTCCTGGGCTATTTCAGTGCCGCCCCGGAAGAAAAGGACTACTCCATCTTGGGTACCTTCGCGCCCCAGGACGCGGCGGGAAAATGCGTCTACTGCAACCACTGCCAGCCCTGCCCCGCTGGGTTGGACGTGGGTATCATCAACAAGTATTACGACCTGGCTCGGACCGGGGATCAGCTGGCCCGTGGACACTATGCGAAACTGGAGAAAAAGGCGGGGGACTGTGTGAAATGCGGCCACTGCGACTGGCGCTGTCCCTTCCATGTGCCTCAGTCCCATCGGATGGAGGAAATTCAGGACTATTTTGGTTCATAAGCAGAATAAAAAGGAGTGTGCGACTATGAAAAATCTGAAACGTCTGGCCGCTTTGATGATGGCGGCCATCCTGACCCTCGCTCTGTCAGTCACAGCCTTTGCCGCTGTGGAGGATACTGGCTTCTCTGATGTAAGCGCCGATTCCTGGTATGCAGAAGCCGTCATGTATTGCCAGGAACGCGGACTGATGTCCGGGATTGGAAACAGGCAATTTGCCCCGGAGGGCAACCTGACCCGCGCCATGCTGGTATCCGTCCTCTGGCGGCAGGCGGGCAGCCCGGCGGTCAATTACCTGATGCAGTTTTCCGACGTTCCCGAGGGCCAGTGGTACAGTGAGGCTATCCGCTGGGCAGCCAGCGAGCGGCTGATCCTGGGGTACGGAGATGGCCGCTTTGGAACAAACGACGCCATCACCCAAGCACAGTTGAATATCATCATGAACAAGTACACTGATCGGCCCATTACGGACAATATTCCTGGTTTTACTGGCGAAAATACTCCCGTCACCCGCGCCCAGACCGCCGCCGTCATGTGGAACCTCGCGCGCAGTCAGGACACCCCCAACGGCGGAGCCAGGGTATTGGTTGCCTATTTCTCCGGCACCGGCACCACCAGAGGCGTGGCGGAGAACCTTGTGACTGCCCTTGGTTCTGATGTGGCTGTCCTGCATGAGATTGCGCCGGAACAGCCCTATACGGCGGCTGACCTGGACTACACCAATTCCAACTGCCGCTCTGTTACCGAGCAGCATGACCCCAGCGCCCGCCCCGCCATTGCCTACAGCGTGGCAAACCTGGAACAGTATGACGTGATTTTCCTGGGCTATCCCATCTGGAACAACGATGCACCCCGTATTATCTATACTTTCCTGGAAAGTGAAAATCTCAGCGGCAAAACCATCGTACCTTTCTGCACTTCCGGCGGAAGCGGCATTGCCAATAGTGTCTCCAATATCCGTGGTCTGGCGGACGGCGCTGCCTGGATGGATGGACGCCGCTGCTTCAGCAGCGACACCACAAATACCCTTTCCAACTGGGCCAACGGTTTAGGACTTGATTTTACCCCTGCCGCTGCCCCTACTCCCACACCGGCTCCCGCCGATGAAACCAAGGTGCTGGTAGCCTACTTCTCCGCCACCAATACCACCAAGCCTCTGGCGGAGTATATTGCCGATTCCCTAGGCGCGGATATCTACGAGATCGTGCCCCAGACCCCCTACACCTCCGCCGATCTGAACTATGGTAACTCCTCCAGCCGGACCTCGATAGAGATGAATGATCCCAATGCCCGCCCCGCTATCTCTGGAAGTGTGGAGGATATGGAGCAGTACGATGTTGTATTCATTGGCTACCCCATCTGGTGGGGAGAGGCGCCCCGGATTGTCAGCACCTTCCTTGAGAGTTACGACTTCAGCGGCAAGACCATCGTTCCTTTCTGCACCTCCAACAGTAGCGGCATGGGCTCCAGCGCAAGAAATCTGCACAGCCTGACCAATGACGCTGATTGGCTGGATGGACGGCGCTTCGCCGGTGGGACCTCCCGCAATACGATGGTGGAGTGGGTAAACGGTCTGGGACTGGACATTAACGTGAACTGAAAACCACATTCTGAAATATTAAGCTGGGGGCTGGAGTATAACACTCCAGCCCCATTCTCCTACTAACACAATGAAACTGTATAGAATATTGTAAACTTATCTTATAGCGCAAATCTTAACTTATTGAAGCCATACCATTTCCATAATATCTGGGTGTATCAAAATAACCGGCACTTTCTTTTTTTTAGCATAATTTACTGTCATACCGGTACCGCTCCTTATGGATCGCTCATTATCATACACAGCCAAAAGGCAGTCAGCATGGCCAACCAGATACCTGTTTCTTTGGATAAAGCTATCTCTCCACGCTTTCTGTCCCACTGTAATATGCTCTGTACTATGCTCAATCAAGAACGCCAGTCGCTTTTTGCTCCGTTCATCCCACCGTTCATCATGGCCAGGGTAGGGAAGCACTACAACCAATTCAATATCCTTGTAGTCCGGCTCCAGCTTCATTTTCAGCAGAATCTCCCCGCTCCACATATCCACACCAAGGGCTCCACCTACCAGGAATCGCCGGACGCCTTGATCGTATAACTCAACAAACTGCTCCCGCAGCCGCCTTTTTAGGTGCTTGCAGCGGGAGTCGTTTTCATTGTATTTGAATTTGAATCTGGTCGGCCGATGGCCTGTGATCGCACATATATACATAATAAATTCTCCTTTCTGTTTCGCCTATTATATACGTTATTGCTAATTTAATCTATCTATAGTCTATTAAATTTTTTCGCCATAATGGATAAAATATTATCCATGGGAGTGGTGAAATGGAAAACTTGCTGAAAGAAATGGGAAAACGGTTAGTTGAGCGGAGAAAACAGCTCAGGCTTACTCAGGAAGAGGTCGCAGAACGCGCAGATTTGACAACACAGACAATTTCTACTGCTGAAACAGGGAAGAAAGCATTACGCCCAGCAAACATTATTAGTATCTGCGCTGCCCTTGATATCAGCCCAGACTATCTGCTGCTGAGATGTATTGTGTAAAGGGTGGTTTCACCATCCAAATACACATTGGCTGATGGTTCATTTGTGGCAAAATGACACAGGCTGGAAAGGCGGTGATCAACCAGCAGGAGGGAACCGAAGCGGGAGCGTCTGGGGATGACCTGGGCGCTCCGTTCTCTTTGCCGACCCTCTCGAAGAGCGCACTTACCCACCACCCGCAAGCGGGTGGTGGTACTGCCTGCGGCAGTCGTGCGCTCTCCGAGGGGCGGCCCGCCGGGCGTCCCCTCCCTGCCCAGTATGGACAGGCCAGCAGACGCCACCGGCGGCTTGTGCATCGGGCGGGGCTGCGCCGATGCACCGGGAGTTTGGGGGCCGTCGACCCCCAACAAGCTGCGCCGGGTATATACCGGCGCATTGCTTGCCGCTACTATCAGTGCCGATAATTGAGAGTTGAACGGCGCTTGCAATTGTGGTATACTTTGCTCATATCAATTTCTTAAACTCAGAATTTGAGGAGGGGAGATATGTTTAATGAGATATGTATATATGAAGCGAAATTAACTAAGATAGATGAAATTGAAGAACTGATGAAAGAAGTGTCTGAATTTTATTTGGAACAAGATGGTGTTATTGATGTGCATTACATAAAGCGTACTCACCGACAAAAAGATTTTAGTGCAGTTAAAGAGGGCGAATTACCTATTCGCCTTACAAGAAATATTGGTAAAGTAACATATGTGCTATATTGGGTATTGGAAAACGAAGAGGTCCATGCAAGAGTATCTAAGCTTGGTATCGAGAAATTTTATAAGCGTTGGAATCGTTGTTTAACTACAATGCCCAAAATAATCCTAGGTGAGAATGTCGTCTAATATACTGCTTCCATTTTATTCAAGGGGGATTTCATCTTTATGATGAAATCCCCCTTGACAAATGTTCTCTTGGGAAGAATCTCTGGGGAAGATCGTTCTATCCTCTCCCAAAAAGTTTCACAACTTTCCCCGGAACAATACCGCCACCTGGAGGATGTGGTAGACAGTTTTATCGCAGTGGCAATTCCAAATGAAAAATAAGGCCTAGCAGCCACTCGACTGCTAGGCCGTGTTTTATTTCTGTTGAAATGCCTCTAGTGTCTTAAAAATCGCATCCCTGTCCTCGTCTTCTGATGGGCTGGCTGGTATCTGGGCCGCTTGTTTGACCTCCTGTTGTAGGGCGGGGGTTGTCTGCTGCTGTGCAAGAACATGGCGTACAATACGCTCTATCTCCGCGCTGTCTGTCACCGTACTTTGTATCTTTGGTGTTTGGGAGCAATGGATATAGTGTAAAATCGCATTGGTGAGGAACTGCGCCTTGTACCGCCCCTGCTGATTTAGGATTTCAATTACTGTCCTTTGTTGTGGGTCAGCGGCGTTGAAACGCACGGTGAATTTGCCAGGGTCCTTTTTCTCGCCCATTCCCGTCACCTGCCGTCCACTGCATACTGGTACAGCATCTCATAGCCCCTAACGTTGGCTTGGATGTCCTCAATGAATAAGGGATTTCCCACTTTTCCAGACGCCTCAATCTGTCGGCGCAGCAAAATCGCTCCTCCACCTACAAAGACCACTGTACCGGATTTCAGCTCCAGGCCCCGCTCCCGCAGGGTGCTGAACAGATCGTTGACAAATACCTGGGCCTGCTGCTCCACGATCTCCGCTACCTTGTCCGGCACATGCTCGGTACGCCCCATCAGAACAGCGTCGATTTCAGATTCCTCCATCAGAATATCAAGCTCGGCGCTGATCTTGGACTTGATCTTGTTATAGAGGGTAATCGCCCCGTACTCCAGGGAGTCGCAGACGGACAGGTCGCCCACCCCATCCTTCAGGAGCAGAAAGTCCGTCGTCATGCCGCCCTGGTCCACGACCAGCGCCTTGGGCTTGTCCCGCAGCGACTTCAAAATCGTCACAGCGGCAGCGTAGGACTGGGGGAAGCACATGGCCTTCTCGATATAGATGGAGTAAGGCCGCTTCTGGTATTCAAACTGGACTACGCCCCGCCCGGTGAAGTAACCAGTAAAGCTCTTGTGCTGGGCGCCGTAGTGGGCCGGGGGCAGCCCTACCGCAAGTTGGATGCGCATGACGTTATGGGAGTAACCGCCCGCCGCCTCGATCTCATAGGCGATGGCAAACAGAGAGAGGATAAAGAATCGCTCATCCTCCGTCTTGTCCCGATGGTAGGGAATACGCTTCTCAGAAAGTGTGTAGTATTTCCCCTGGTACTTCAAGGTTTCGCCTCCAAAAGGCGGTACATCACTCTCCTCCAGACCGGAGGTAAAGGGCTCATGATTGGGAACTTTGATCAATTTATTGCCGTGGTCGATTGCGATTAACATAGCTTCACGCCTCCTTACTCTTTTTATACGAATATAATACGTCGTTTTCAACAGGATTATCAAAAAAGGGCGGTCTGTCAAAATGACAGGCCGCCCTACAGGTATGTGTGGAACAGAGTAATACGCTCTTTTCAAATCATCTCTCCAACTGTTCCCGCAGCTCCATCCAGCGACACCAGTTTTTCTTCGTCCTGAAACCACTGGCAGATACTTTCTTGCAGCGCCGCATCGACGCTGGGAATCTGGCTGAAATCATATCCGGTCATAACCGCTTCCTCAAAATCGTCCAGGTTGTCACAGAAATGCAGAGCCAGGGAGAGAACTTCATTCATCCCAAGCTCAGGGATGTTCATGGCTGCCAGGCAGTCCATAAAGGGAGGGCGCCGGTCGCACTCGCCTCCAGTCTTAAATATAAGAATATCCTGGCCTTGCGTCTGCGTTTTGGAAACAACGACATCATTGTAGGCGAACAGGATACCGTCAAGGGGCAGATCCTGCTTCTGTGCATACTTTGGCAGTTTTTCAAGTGCCCCGTTCAAATCCTCACTGGATAGGGTGCCCCTGCTTGCCAGGCCGTCGCTGCCGCAAAAACCGTAGCGCCCTAACTCCTGGAGCCGCTTTGCTTTTGTCTCCAGCATCACAAATCCCTCCAGAACGTGGAAGGGCATAAAGGTGAGCCGCCGGTCCCGGCACACAGCGGATTCCAGCAACCGGACAGAGTCCTCTGCAAAGTCCCGTCCGCTGGGGTAAGGTTTCCCATCGCCGCTTATCAGTGTGTTCTTCAGCTCCTCAAAATCACTGGGGCGGATGAATACCTTGCCCAGCACCACCAGCCGCTCCTGACAGGTGATTTTTGCGGGGATACCGCTGATTGCTCTGGCATTGTGGGTGATATCCTCACCCTTGCTGCCATTGCCTTGGGTGGTCATCTCGATCAGTTCTCCGCCCTCATAGGTCAGTTTAACGGTCGGGCCGTCCAGGTACAGCAGAATCAAAACCTTCTGCTCGCCCGCAAAGTTGGCAATATCCTCAACCCGGGCAGCCACCCTTGGGATGGGGAACGGAATGGTGTGGACCACCTGTTTCAGCTCCTTTACCGAGGGGTAGCCGATTTTCCAGGTGGGGGAATCCGCCATACGGGTCCCGATGGTCTTCTCCAATGCAGTCAGGTCTCCCAAAACCCGGTCATACTCCTCGTCGATCACGCTGGGGGCCTTCAGGTCGTGATACTCATGCCGGTAACGGTTAAGCCGCGCGGTCAAGTCCCGCAGCTGCTGAAAAGTTGTCAGTACCATCACGCCGCCTCCTTCGCGTATTTTCCAAAATTCAATTCGTGGACGATACGGCTGATTTCTGCGTCGTTGTCCCAAGCGGTATGTAAGACCTCCCGCTCCGGGCCGGAGCCGACATAGACAGTTACCTTACCACCATAGACCTGCATCAGCGCCTCGGGACGCCGGGCACAGACGATTGCCAAATTACCAAGCTGTTTCATAATGAACCTCCAATTCTATGCAGCTTCTTTCAAATGTTTTTTCTTCTTCCACTTGTCCAAAAACGCGGTGACCTCCGGTACAGGTGCGCGGTTGTTAGAACCCCGTACCTGGCGAATTTTATCACCTTGTACCTCTACCGTGAAAAACGGTTTGTTCCTTTTAGCTTCCTGCCGGATGAACAGAATGATACATCTCTTTTCGGCCATGCTCTGCGCATATCCGCCGACACAGTGGTGCAGCTTTTGACCCTCGACAACGATTTCCCGCGCGGAATGGGGCGGCAGCACGATAAGACCGTCAGACTTGAATTGATACCGATGCTTCAACTTCTCCTGCATGGAGGCGATCTGCGGGTCATACTGCTCCACTCGATGCTGCTTTACCAAATCGTTGGCCTGATCATGCGCCCTCTTGAAGTTTTTGGGGAACAGGATAAATTCATTTTTCAAGTCGTATCCCAACTGCTCACAAAAGCCCAAATAATCTCTGTAATCGGACAAAACTCCAGCGCATCCCCGATAAGTACTGTTGCCCAATTTTGCGAACAACTGATCCAAGTAACGCATCAGCTTGTGTGGGGTAGTATTATGCAGAGCGCAGGTTAATTGATCCATTTCTGTAAGTTTATTGGTATTCACCCAGGTAAAGATTGCATCGCCCGGTTGATGTCCTGCCGCCCGAAGAATACGGAGCAGCCGCAGTTCACGGATATCAGTTCCCACCTTCTGGAGACACGGCTTTTGTGTCTGTCCCATGGTTATAGGTAATAAAGCTGTCGCTGGCCTGAAACATGGTATAGGTCAACTTCGGTTTGTCGCCAGGGGTATTCCCCCTGGCATACAGACACAAAATCAGCAAGCGCCGGTGACCGACAATTTTCACCGCTGTGCAGATGATGTATTTCAACTTGGGAAAAAGGAACAGTCCACAGTCAGAATTGGGGGTCCGACCAGGCTCCAAAAACTGGCGGCAGGCTTTTTTATCAATTCCGTCCATTACGCCACCCCCAGTAAACTGAGCTGGCCGTCATCTCCAGTTGGCTGGGATTCCGATTTGGGCTTATCAATTCCCTTCTTTTCAGTTTTTTTCGTTCCAGCTTTCTTTGCGTTACCCTTTGACTTGGCGGATTTACCGATATAAGGCTTCGGAACAAACTGCTCGTCCTTTTCTTTGTCCTCTTCGGCATCCGGATCATTGAAGTAGTCCACAGCCCATTGATAACAGAGATCGTCCGGAACATCACTGCCATAGATACCATTTTCCGGTTTGATATCGTTATCCTTCATCTCTTGCTCAACAAACTCCTTTGCCTTTCGATTGATGTACCAGATACAGTGGACCATGCTTTTGCCGGGGTGCATGACCTTCCGGGCAAAGGCAGGGTTGTCCAGGCACAGGGTCTGAATGTGCTCTGACACACAGTCCTTCATATTGCGCCGGGTCAGCTTTTCAGTATCGGCGCTCACCTGCTTCATGGAGGCGACCATCACCTCATCATCGCTCATGGCGGCCAGACGATCCAGCTTCTCCTGCATGGCAGCTTTTTTCTTCTGCTGTCTGGCCTCCCATTCGGCCTTGCGTTTGGCCTCAGCGGCCTCATGCTCTTTCCGCTTGGTCTCCTCGTCCTTGTCCTCAGCCGGGGCTGCGTCTTTGTCTTGGCTGTCGGCGACCAATTGGGTCTCGGCCGGCTCCGCTTCAGAATCGGATTCAGCCGGCGGCGGAGATTCCACCAGCGAAATCTGCGGCTGTTCAGTTGTCTCATGTTGGAGCTCATCGCGGCTCTCCTGTTCCACATCAATCTCAGAAAAAATACCCATCTCTATAAAAACCTCCCAAAATATTGAAATGAAAAGGACGCAAGCCGGCTGTTAAACCGATATTGCGTCCTTCCCTCATATTTGCTCAAACCGCATAGACCAGTGTGCTGAATGGATCGAAGCAGTAGCACACCAGGTCAGGATATTGAGCTGTCTGTCGTTGAATCTGATGCTGGACGGCCTGGGCGGGCCCCTCGTTGTAGGGCTCATCCCAGCCATCCCAGACCATTGCGGTGAAGCAGCCATGCTCAGGGCGGTACCGCACCTCGGCGCCCAATTCCCGGCAGGCCGTGCACAGATGTTCAAGCTGTTTCAGCTTTTCCTCATTGTTCCTCATTCTGCTGCTCTCTTCGATGAAGCGCCAGCTGCCAATCGTCAATCCCCTTGTACTGGGGGTCCCAGATCAACTGCCGGCACGCCATCCCGTGTTTGATTGCAACCTGATGTACCTTTGCCGCTCCCCGGTTGACCGCCGGGTTGCGATATTTGTCCATATCCTCCGCCTCGATGATTTCCTCAGTGCCATTTCTGCTTAAAAAGGCAAACAGCTGGTCCAGCCCGGCGGTATTGTTGGCCCCAATCGTGGCCGCAAAGGTGCGGCCTGTCAGGGTGTGGGCAATATCCGCTTTCAGCGCCCCCTCCGTCACATAGACCACACGGGAGCAGGGGTCGCCCACAAAATGGACCGGGCTTTTAGATGTCGTACCCATCTTCTTGCCTGCGGAGGACAGTGTGAGGTACTTGATCCCCTCTTTCTCCGGCGGGTCGTCCTTGTCCCGGATGGGCTTATCCAGACGTGTCTGAAGGCCGCAGAGCAGTCCATCCACGCTGTGGATGGGAATCAGTATCCCAGAGGTCCGCTGATGGAATTTGACAGTCAGCTTTCCATAGTCGTCTACATAGAAGCCCGGAACGCCCTGTACTGTGTAACCCCGTTCCGCCAAACGCCTTGCCAATGTGCGGCAAAGCTGCGGGGGAGGGGTGCTCTTGAAGCCAAACTGTTCAATCCCAGCGTCCGTCAGCCCCCGCTTGCCACGTAAGTGCTCCCGATGGGCCGGGGTCAAGGTCAGGGCGGACATCATCGCGGTAAAGGTGCGGTGAATTTCCTGCACGCTGGCCCGTTCCGCCTGTGGGATCTCATTGGAGGAAGCGGCCGCATAGGGAACCGTATATTCCGGGGCGGCGCTCCCGGTCTGCAAGGCGTCACAAATCTCCTGGTAGGCCGCCGAACTGCTGACCCCATAGACCTTTGCGTACAGGGCCAGCATTCCGCCGCCCTCACCGCAGTAGTTGCAGCGCCAGACATTTTTAGTCAGGTTGAGATTCATCTTTCCGCGGCGGTCGCCACAGATCGGGCAGTCCGCATAGACATAGTCCGGTCCCCTCCGCCTGATATTCAGGCGGAGAAAGGCGGCCACATCCAGTATCGAAAAGGGAAAATCCGCCGTACCTATAGCCACCAGCTCCTTTCCTTCCCATCAGGCACACGACAGAAACTTACCCGGCTTTTTTCACCCCCAGTTCTTCCATCAGCATGGAAGCGCCGGCCTTCACGATGTTGTCGGTTTTGGCATACAGATACCACTTCAGGCTGGCTCTCCGCTCCTCGGCCACCCGGCCCAGGGTCAGTCCCGCGCAGGAGCCCAGGGGGACGATGATTGCCTTGGCCTCATCCAGGGTCATAAGCGCCCGAATCTCCTCCACCGTCATGTCGGCGGTATAGCGCGGGGGTTCCTGAGCGGAAGGGGCCTCGCTTACCGGCTGCGGAGGTGTTTCCGCAACAGGGGCAGCCACAGGCTCTGCGGCCGGGGCAGGCGTCTGCTCGTGGGCAGGCATGGAAATCACCTTGGACGCTGTCTGGGCGGGCGTCTCCTGAACGGGCGGCGACGCTTCCACTTGTTTGGCTGGCTCTACAGGCGGCTGGGCCTCGGGGGCGATGGAAGCAGGCTCCACCGCCGTCTCAGAGCCGGGCTGTTCCTGCGGGGTCTCGGTCTCGCCACTGTTGGGCACTTCACACAGCTGGATGCCGAAGCCGGCGTTGTCCAACGCTGTGTTCAGAGCCTCGTCCTGGGCCTTGCAGATGTACTGGACACCGGACCCATCCTTTGCCAGCTGTGTGGAGGTAAAGCTGGAGATCAGAGAGGCGTCGTCCCGGTTGGCGTAGAGCCGGGCCTCGAAAATCGCCATCTGGTCGGTGATCCGCAGAGGATTCAGCAGCATCCGTCCGTCGGGGCAGGCCAGCCGGAACCACAGCCGCTTGTAGGGCAGGTCCAGCTTCAGGGCCGTCTCGCCGGTTTTGGCCGCCGTCCCGCGAACAAATCGCATTGGGTCAAAGCCCGGCACATTCCGCAGCTCCCGGGCGGCGGGGACGGTTTCGATCAAAGTGTGGTTCTGTTCTTTCATTTAGATATTCTCCCTTCATAAAATTAAATAAGAGATACCAGCGCTTTTTTCTGCGCTTGCATCTCATTTTTAACTGGCGTCTTTCAGTTTTGTTTCGCCGTCCAAAGCAGCTGGAACAGCCTTGTGCGTCAGAGCACGCTGGTAAAGTGTAATACGCTCTCCCAGAAGTGTGTTGCGCCGTCCATTGCTGCTCTTTCCAATCGCCATGTAAAGCGCCTTTTTATGGCCGACCAAAATTACCCGCCTCTTTGCACGGGTAATCCCTGTGTAGAACAGGTTTCTGGACAGCAGAATCTTGTGGGCCGGGAGCATGGGGATGATCACCACCTCGTACTCGCTGCCTTGGGCCTTGTGGATGGTGGTAGCATAGGACAGGTCCAGATCTCCCAGGTGCGCCAGAGAATAATCCGCAAAGCGGCCGTCAAAGTTGACAGTCACTGTGCTGGACCGGATGGCAGATATCATACCCGCCTCGCCGTTGAATACACCTCTGGAAACAGGCTCGTTATTCTCGTTATGCAGGATGATATCACTATCATTCTTAACCTGCATCACTTGGTCATGCAGCCGGAACAGCTTGCCGCCAAAGGTGATCTCCGGTTTTCCCGGTTCCGCCGGATTGATCTCATCCCGGATGGCCTCGTTCAGCCCGTTGGCCGACGCCGCTCCCTCTGAGCGGAAGGGGGTGAGAATCTGCACCTGCCTCACGCTGGTGTGCTCCAGCTCCTTTCGATAAGTGGTGCGAATCAGCTCTGCGGCCTCCTCCTGGGAATCGGCCTGGACAAAGCTGAAATCCCGGCCATAGTACAGCTCACATTTGCCATCTTTAATCAGTTTCGCGTTGTGGGCGATCAGACTGTCCCTAGCCTGGCGGAAAAGCTGGTCCAATACTGTAACCGGAACCAGACCGCACTGGATTAGCTCCCGGAACACACTGCCCGCGCCGACACTCTCCAGCTGGTCAGCGTCACCCACCAAAAGCACTTTCGTACCCGCTTTCAGCCGGGAGAACATCTGGTAGGCCAGCCACATATCCATCATGGAGCACTCGTCCACAATCAGGAAATCGGCCTCCAGGTCCTCTGGTTTCTGCCATCCGGCATCTTCCCCATGCAGCTTCAGCAGGCTGTGCAGGGTCTGGGCCTTAGTCATGCTGGTGGTCTCCGCCATGCGGCGGCTGGCCTTGCCGGTGGGTGCCCCCAGCAGAATGGTGTTTCTGGGGTAGAGCTGTCGGTACGCCGCAATGACCGCTTTCAAAACGGTACTCTTGCCAGTACCGGGGCCTCCGGTGATAATGGACAGGTTATGCCGGAATACCATTTCCACGCCCTCAGACTGCTTGGGAGACAGCTTAATCCCCAGCCGGCTTTTGATCTGCTCCATCACAGGAGCAAGCCGGACCGGCTCTGGTCTCTCCAGAAGCATTTGGACTACCTTGCAGGCCGTCTCGCTCTCCTGGGTAAACACATGGGGCAGATAGATGTTGCCCTTGTTGGCCACCATCACGTCGGTCATAATCATGGCCTTCAACTCCTGCTCCACCTGCTGGCGCTCCAGCCGCAGGTCCAGCTGTGGAATCTTCTCGTTCAGAAGCAGGAGAGCTTCCTTGACCAGCGTCTCCGCCTCCATATAGAGGTGGCCGCCCTCGGTCCGGGACTTCTCCAGGGTGTAGAACAGCGCCCCCTGGACCCGCATGGGGTCGTGGAGATCGCCGCCCGACTTCTGTACGATGGCGTCAACCCTCTTAAAGCCGAAACCGGAAATCTGGCACAGCCGAAACGGGCTTTTCCGCAGCAGCTCCACACCATTTGAGCCCAAATGCTCATAGATTTTCATGGCTGTGGTAGGGGTTACCTTGAAAGGGGCCAAAAGAGTCATCAGGTCACGCATGGCCTTGCTTGTGGCATAGCCATTCTTGATCTCCTCCAAGCGCTCCTCTGTAATGCCTCTGATCTCCAGCAGCTTTTCTGGCTGGTGCTCCAGCACATAGAGAGACTGGATGCCGAACCGCTGAATAATGGCCTCGGCCGTTTTAGGCCCGATCCCTTTCAGCAGCCCGGGGGTCAGATAGCCCCGGATACCCTCAATGGTGGGTGGTACGATCTCATGCCAACGCTCCACCTGGAGCTGGCAGCCGTACTTGCCGTTGGACCAGATGCCCTCCAGCTCCATCTTAATGGAATCCGTCTGGGGCAGGTCGTAGCCCACAGCCACAAAACGGATCAAGTGGTCACTGAATTTGTAAGTGCTTCGGGCGTCCTCTGGAACCATCAGGTCCGCAGTTTTCAGCCGCAGGACGCAGTATTTGCTGGCCTCATTGTAAAAGAGTGTTTTGTCAAAGGCCGCGACAATGCTCATTACTTTCACCTCTCTACGCCGCATCTGAGGCGGCATATTTTATGCTGAATCGTCTGCTCTCGGAGACTGAAACATATTCCGTATAAATGTCCGGGTGGCTTTCCTTCAGCCGAAGCAGACTGTCCTTCAAAATGCTTTCCTTGTAGCTGGGATGGAATGTCACGGTGTAGCTGCCGCTGGCATCCTCATAGACTGCTGTGCAACTGCCCCCCATGTCGGCCAGAATAAGGGCCTTCATACGGTCCATCTCGGCCTTGAGCCGCTTGGCTTCAGCCTCCAGACGGCCCTTTTCCTCTTTCAGTTCCAGGTAACGGAATACCCTGGCGGACTGTGGCTGAGTCAATGCAACTGGAGGGGCATCCTTAATGGACGGTCCCATCAGCCGGCGCAGGCTCTCCAAAATCAGCTCGCCATTATTCTCGATATAACCAGGTAGTCCAGATCGGCCAGCATCCAGGGGTGATCCGGGTGCTGAAACATGGATTTGCGCTGGTAGACCGTCAGCCCGGTCTTTTTTGCGAAGATACGGGCCACCAGGTCCTCCAACAGAGTTCCGACCTCCATAGCGACCCAGTTGCCCCCGTCATCCTCGATGGGACGGTTCAACTTGTCGTAGTAAAGGTCTACAGAGGTCCGAAACGGGGAGATGCCCAGAACGGCCGCCGCGTCGCTGCCGCCGATCCCCTGACGGCGGTATGCCAGCCAATCCTCTCTGGAGAGGCTGGTGGTATCCACCAGTACCAGAGGGTCACGCCGGGATGTCTGCGCCAAAGGTGTTCACCCCCTTTCTGTGGGCTGTGTCTGTGCGTCTAAGCCGCTGGTCTTTTCTGCGGTTCAGACGCATGGAGCCGATTCCCCGTCTGGGGCGGCCTCCTGCTTTCCAAAGTCGTTTGCGTTTCATGGTCTGCGCTCCTTTCATCGTTTGATTTATCCTCAAAGCCTTGCGGCGTTTGGGCAACAAAAAAAAATGGGAATGACTGTACTCTGACCAAAGGCCAGATCACCACCTGGTTGGTGGCATCAGTCATTCCCGCTGTTCGCGTTGGGGTGATTCCCCATATGAAAATAAAAAATCAGCAGATACCCGCCATAAATGGGCGCAGTAATACCGCTGACAGTCCGTACAATCACCGGAAAAGGCTGCCTTGGTATCAAGCCTTTCCCGTAACGTGTGCAATGCGAAACCCTTCGCCCCCAGACCTGACGGCCTGCCCTCAAAAAAGAGGAACGCACATAGAATCAATTACAAGGAGATATTAGCACAATATATTGTGTGTGTCAAGGAATAAATACCACATATAGAAAATAAAATTTTTTCTCTTCTGGTGCAGAAAAAAAGGGGGCCTGTCTCTATTTATTATGCAGAAGCCCCAAATCGGACACATACCTTGACAAACGATGAAGCGGCCATAAGCGCCAGTACATCCACACCCTGTCCCGGAGGTTATACAGGAGCGGCGGACAGTGTGCCTCTGCACACCCGCCGCTGAAATGCCGCACAGCGGCAGCCTGACAATACGCGGTCTGGAATGAGAGCGCAGGAAATGGGCCGGGAATAGGAAAAATTCAAACAATAAAATTTTCTTGGCAATTCGTCAGGTATGCTATATAATGTTCCTACCCTGCTAAACAAATTCAGAGAGGAGGCATTTTGCATACCTGTTGTAGTTGCCGAATTGCAAAAGGAGTCCTGTTATGGATAAATCTACTTGCAGCGGCACTGTTCAGCGTACCTATACCGCTGAGCAGGTAGCTGATATCCTTGGTGTGAGCATTCGCAAAGCGTATTATCTCTGCGAACATACAAGCGATTTCAAAGTCATCCGGCTTGGTAAGCGGTGTCTGCGCATCCACAAAGAATCGTTTGACAAATGGTTCAACGAGGGAGGCAGCGCCACTTAAATCACACCATAGAGAGGACGATCTGTTGTGGCAACCTACACCATTAGGGGATCTTCCCATAATGTCGTTTATACCTATCAAACCTCCGATGGCATCCGTAAACAGCAATGGGAATCCTACAATACCGAATTAGAAGCGATCCAGAGAAAAGCGTACATTGATTTTCTGCAAACGCAAAAACGCCCTGATGATATCCGGCAAGCTGCACTGGACTACAAAAGGAAGCGTGCCATTGAAAAATCCGCGCAAAGAATCTCCCAGGAAAATCCTGATGTGAAAGAGCTTCCGACTGCTTCCTGTCAGGAGGACAATACCCATAGAACATACCGTGAGTTTATGCAGCGGTTTCTACCCGTACACGCCAGGAATAAGGGGTTTTCACCCAAGACCTACGACAGCTATGTGCAGAATTTAGAGGCCCACATTTACCCCTATTTGGGCGATTGGGTCATGAGCTCCATCACACCACAGGCCATTGACGACTTCATTGATTATCTCCGCAGGAAGCCTTGTCGCGGAAGTAAGAGCTACGGAAAGAAAGCCTCGGAAATTCCCACGCTCAGTTCTCCGACTGTCAAGAAATGCTACAACATTCTTATGCTTGGCTTTCCAACCGCCAAACGATGGGGCTATGTCACGGAGATTCCCGAAACGACTCCACCCTCGGAAAAGACAAAGAAACGGAAGGCCTGGGAGCCCAAACGAGTTCTGGATGTGCTGGACAGCATTGAGAATGACCCTCTGCTGCATTTGGCAGTCCACCTCGGCTTTATTTGCTCTCTCCGCTCCGGTGAGGTTGTTGGCCTTGAGGCAGGCAGTATCAACTTTCGGGACCGCAGTATGTGGATCACTCAGATTGTGGAGCGTGTCTCCGATGACGCTCTGCGTGAACTGCCAGAAGAAAAAATTATTAAGGTCTTTCCGAAACAGGTCTCCACTTCCAAAAGCAGGCTGATTCTGAAAGACCCCAAAACCGATGGCAGTGTACGCAAACAGTACCTGACCACACCGCTGCTCCATGAACCGAAAGGCAGACTGGAGGAGATCGCCGCAAACAAGGCTTTCTTTGGCGAGGAATACCAGGATTACGGTCTTCTTTTCTCACCGATTTTTTACAGCAACCACAAAATAAAAAAAACCGCTATCCCTTGCGGGACAACGGGTTTCTCTGGAGCTGCTACCCAGATTTGAACTGGGGACCTCATCCTTACCAACTGCCATAGCAATATTTTTTACATATTTTTTGTCTATTTCTAGCCGTTTCCGTTCCATTCCATTTGCTTTCCGACACTCTTTGAATACAGTGTTTCCGTGTATTCCACACCTGTCTGTGGCTGGTTATGTGGTCAGAAAGATTGTCGTAACGAAAGGGCTCCTCCACATGGACAGCAAAGCACTGTATAGTTTGCTTACTTTTTGCCTCTGAATTTCTCCGTTTGTCCCTATCGACTTTCATCTTCTGTTTCGGTATTGTGTTGGTTGCAAAAGCCCCACAAAATGCTGAAATTAGGAGGAAAAGCAAATGATTAGTATAAAAAAGTATAGCGCTGCCGCACTGACAGCAGGCATCCTCGCAACCGCCCTCACCATCCCCGCCACAGCGACAGTAGCGCCAGACGAATCCATCCAAGTAAGCAGCTACAAAGGCAGTACCTTGGAGGTCGGAGAGCGAAGCGGACTCATCATTGGCCCCAGAGGTACGGAGTGCACCGTCACCTCCAGCGCATCGGACATCGTGGCGGTGGAACAGGTGCTGACCTTCTGGGTTGCCATCGCCAAGTCAGAGGGATCAGCGGAGATCACCGCCTCCAACAGTGCCGGGGAGTGTGGAAGCATGACGCTCACGGTCGGTGCCACCGTTGACCCCGCCCCTTCCGTTGAGAATGACAATACCAGCCTGACAGACTGCATGGAGATACGGCTGGAACTGATACGGCTCATCAACCAGACCCGCAAGGCCAACGGTGTGTCAGAGCTGCCGGTCAACGATGCCCTGATGAACGCCGCCCAAATCTGCTCCAACCGGCGGTACACCTGGCATCACTCTCCGGAGGAGAGCAAGGCCGCTGTCGACGCCGGTTACCCCTACGGCTTCGGTGATAACCTGACTGTGTTCACCGGTACAGCCGATGCTGCTCAACGTGCCGTCGACAATTGGATCAACTCTCCCGGACACTTCCAGACGATGATCGATCCGAGATGCGACTGCATCGGTGTGGGCGTGACCCAGTACGACGGGATTACATACTGCTATATGTTTGTCGGAATACCCAACAGCGTCAACTTCTACGCATAGCCAAACATGAAACAAAGCGGTGCATTCCACACTACCTGGAACGCACTGCTTTCTTTATTGATTAGGAGAACTATCCTGTCAAATATTGCGTACCAGTAAACAAGGAATAAACCCCAGAACGGATTGCAAATATTTTTTCGAACGTAAATACATAAATGTCGAAAACGACACAGCGAATCGCCTTCTCTGCCCTCCAGCCTTTTTGAGAGTCATCTCTTCAAGGTGCTAGATGACGCTCCCATGACAGAGCCCGTGGAGATTGTCCGGCAACCGGAGTACGGCAAATGAATTCATGTTTGTCCACCGGTTTTGCCATGCCAAAGTAACTGTAATGCCATCCCCCTCATAAAAAATGACATTACACGCAGGACATAACACATCTCGAAGTCTGCGAAAAAGTCGGCTGTATGGATGTCTGAATATATTGCGCCGACAGAGCAGAACAGAAGGGCACCCCCAATGTGTGAACCGCTCCACAGCCCTTTCATTTATCCCCGCCGCTGGGCGATGAAGTCCACCACAGCCTCCACCGTCCGGGTCTACTGTTCCTCTGCTGAGATGACGGCGAGCGCATCCCCCTTCTGGGGGCCGTAATTGCCGAACTGGGCGTGGTTGTCACCCTCGATTTCCACCACATTCTCGGTACAGTCAATCTTGTCCTCCTCGCTCTGGTTCAAGGAACCGTAGATGGTGAGGGTGTCAGCAGGCGGGTAGTCGCTGTAGAGGTAGGCCCTCAGCAGGACGAGGCCGGTGTCTGTGGGGTAGGACGGGGAAAGGCCGATCAGATTGTCCCGCACCGTGACGCCGCTGTCCAGGGCCGCTTTTCGATATACCTCAGCCAGCCGCCGAACCATCTCGTCATAGGCCCAGCCCTTGGCGGCCAGCTTGGCTCCACCCCGCTGATACGCCCAGGTGGCGAACAGGACCGGCACGGCCCCATTTTCCGGATCGGCTCACAGAGCCGCTCCACACCGGCAAAGAAGCTCTTGAGCACGGTGATGGGGCCGTGGCTCATCTCCAGGAGCACCACATAGTCGCCAGTGCAGCCTGGGTTTGGACACCCAGCCTGGTGTCAGGGTTCAACTGTTCGGACCGCCACACCGCGCCCTGCCCCGGGTGTGGCAGACTACCTCCCCGCCGATGAAGGTAGCGAGCATTTGGGGCATCTGATTTGCAGATGTGAAGCTACTACCCAGCATGAGAATGCGCATGGCACCGACTTCCCTGTTCGTTTCATCTCAACACTTTATGTCCTGAGCAGTATGGACAAGAATATCAAAGCTCGAGAAGACAATCAAGCTGCCATTCAAGACTTCAATAAAATATTTTGGCGAAAGTGGAAAAATATAGACGAAAGCGCAATTTTGTGATAGAATATTTTCGTTTTCAGACCGAGGCATCAATTTTCGGGCGATTAGGGGCGCTGGCCAATAATTGCCCAACTGGTTTGTGCCATTGATTTCGCAAATAACAAGGGGGGGAGTGTAATGGATACCCATGCCGGTAAAAAAGGACGTTTCAGCTACAATAAGCTGTTCAAACTGCTGATTGATAAGGGAATCAAGAAAAAAAGCCTCTGCGAACTGGCTGAAATCAGTGCGACCTCTCTTGCAAAGCTCGGTCGCGGCGGAAGCACCAATACCGAGATCCTTTGCAAAATCTGTTGCGCCCTCGACTGTGATGTAGGAGACATCATGGAACTGGTGAGAGAATAATCGGAGAGAGAGGTCTTCATTCATGCTGACTCGGGAAATCCCTTTTAGGCCAAGGCTCGAAGGTGATTTTCGTATCCGGTTTTACAATGCGGTATCCAGAATAACTGAGGACACGACTCTGGCCGACATCGAAAACATTGCGGATGAGGAAATCAAGTGGGTAACTTCAGAATGCACCTTCAATCTTAATCAACGAAAAAAATACAGAGCAGTTTGGTTCCTCTTCCGGGATCTTATCCATGCCTCGTGGAAAGCGTTTTATAGAGATGGCGTCCTTTACATGAACCTCCCAACCCTCAACGGGAATTCCCCCCATGATGGGTCCGCCCCCGAGGTAAAGCAGCTGCTACGGAGTTGGATGCGTGAAAGTCGGCATGAGCGTCTGCTTACTTTTACCGACTTTATCAAGCATATGGAGGCTCGGAACTCTGTCGGACACGATATTTCCGAACTTATTGCAGACGGCCCCGAACTTGCCAATCGGTTAGAACAGGCGCACGCAGGAAGGATTAGTGTTAAGCAGGCAATCCAGCCATATCTGCAACTCGTTACGGAAAACGAACGAGACCAGTTTACCGGCCTTAAGATATCAGAGATTTGGAGATATTTCCGGCTGACATGGTCGACGCCTTCCGAGACTACTCCCGGAAGAACAATGCAATATCTCATCAGGGATGCCGCCCACCCCATGCATGCAGTCATGGGAATAGCATCTCTGGAAAACTGTGCCGTGCAGATTACTTGTAGAGATGACTATATTGGCTGGAACCAGTATGCTTTTATCGAGAATATCCTCACACTGCCCGGCGATGATGCTCGTCTTGAGCTCCAGCGCCTGCTGGGATATATCGAGGATGGTATCTCCGGCATCGACTATTCCGAGCTTTGTACGGAAATGACGGTCAGGAACCCAACGAATGAAGATATCCGTATGCTTCTTGATTTTGCAGCAAATGCAGAGCAGCAGCGTCAGGATTCGCTCAGAAATTCTTCCGAAAACGGATACGACGATGATGAACGAAGCGAACTCGGAAGCATATCTACAAAAACAGAGCAAGCCCTTTACAACAGGAAGCGGGCCGAGCAGCTTGCGAGATTACTGATCGCCAAGAAAACGCTTACCGACGTTGTAAACGATCCTGATTATGATGAGAACTGGATTAATTTCTGCAAAAGCGAAACTGGTAGTTCTGTAATTCGCAATGCCCTCGTTGCTCAAAAGACCAAGCATATCGGCTCCAGCCTCATGGAACTGAATGTTTGCGGAGCAATCCCTCCGTACAATGAAATCTTAGGTGGAAAACTCGTTGCTCTGCTTGCCACCTCTCCCCAGGTCGTCCATGACTATAAAACCCGATATGAAAACAAAGCCAGCGAAATTGCCAGCAGACTCAAAGGCCAGCCAGTGTGTCGTCCAGCGGAGCTTGTCTATGTCGGCACTACGTCCTTATATTATGTTGGCTCAAGCCAGTATAATCGGCTTAAAATCCCCAGCGAGGTGTTTGGATCGGATTTTGATGTCGTTTGGAAACGGCTCGGAATGACAATTGGCTTCGGTACGATGCATATCAGCAAGGCCACAACTCTTAGTCTCACTGAGGCGACAAGCGACGGATTTAACCGGATTAATCATGTGTTCGGCGAGGGGGCCAGCCCCAAAATGCGTCTTCTCACAATGGCAATCCGGGAACTCCTTGAGGCCACAAATGAGGACTCAAAGGATTTCTCAAAGCATGCCATGTCGAGAATCGTATATGGAGCCTGTCTTGCAGCTAATACATCGGATTACCTGTTGGGCAAAGCTGATAGACCGCACTACTACACCGATATGGAGCAGTATAAGGCTGGAACGCAAAAAATTATAGATTATTGGTCTGAGCGATGGCTCTCCAGCAGGCTGAATTATGAACCGATCTATGAGCGGATACGGGCGTTTGATAAAAACGCATTCATGGTCGGAAACCAAATAGATGGAGAAAAAGAGTGGAGCTTTCCCCAATTGGAGGTGGCACAAATGCCGGCGAATGACGAAGCAAAAGCAGGACTCCAATTCGTTCGTGACTTCTATCGTGGTTCAAGTGGGTATGCGGATCACATTGCTCCCGAACGTCTATCTCTCATCCACCTGAAAACAAGACTCGATTCTGCGATTATAGACGCAGCAAAGAACGGGAAAGACATTGTCCTTACGGGCAATCCGGGCGACGGCAAGACACACATTATCAGAATAATGAAGCCCGAATTAGAAAAATTGGGTAAGCCCATCGAAATCGTTCTTGATGCCAGTACACTATCAAATCGAGAGATTTTTGATGGCTGGGTCAATGCTCACGATAACGGGAAAGCGTTTGTCATTGCGATTAATGCTGCTATACTCTACTCCGTGAATAAGGAGTACGGTAGTGCTTTTGCACCCATTGCCGAAGCATACCGCGCAATGACATCCTCAATCGTTTTTCATAACGAGGAGATCAATCCTGATAGTGTGGTCGTATTTGATCTCAGCAAACGCGAGGTCCTTACTCCGGAGGTGCTTGCCCAGGCGATTACTAAGCTCACCTCCAAGGAGCATTATAAAGAGTGTGACGGATGCCCGTTGCACGATGACTGTGTCGTAACAAGAAATCGCGCTTTGTTAAACGGTGCTCTGTTCCAGAAACGGCTGTCTATCGTCTTGGAACGAGTGGTTCTTCAGGGGTATCACGCAACACTGCGAGAGGTGCAAAGTCTTATTGCTTTCCTACTCTTTGGCAACCGCACCTGCAAACAGTTGAATCAGACGGCTGGTAATGATGAATATGATATCGCCAATCTGGTCTATGCGGGTAAGGGTGGACTGTTTGACGCAATAAGGCGCAGTATCGATCCGGTCAAGATCTCGCACCCACTTTGGGATGAGAAAATCATTCTGAATGATCTTGAGGCAGACTCATGGGCGGAGAGTTACAAGGTTCCTGCCGAGGCCATCGCCTACGATAATGATGAGTTGTTCAGGCTCCGCAAAAGACAGTTTTATTTCTTCAATACCCATGGTGAGGAACTCCTAAAGATACTTGATGATGACGCCTCTAAGTTCCAAGCCTTCCTGCAGCAGAACGACAAGAAAATCGCCAAGGAACTGATTCGAAAAATTAACGCATTCTTCGGAAGCGCAAAACCATCGAACTCCGAAATGAAGATTTGGTCTGGACACAGGTTTGATAATGAACCGCGCAAGGTGCTGATTTCCATTGGCACCCAAAAAACCAGCAGTTTTCGTATCGGTAGACCCACGCTCCAAAAAAATATGCAAGCCGGAATTGAAATGATCCCGAACTATGTGCGCTTTGAGAAAAAGGACGCAGCGAACATTTTCCTGAAAATTGACTTCGATATGTATCTGCTGCTTTCAGAAGCAGAACGCGGAGTTCCCGTCCTTTTCCTCGAATCCGATCTCGTAAAGAAGGTCTGGCGTTTCATCGAACAGTTGCAATCCTTTAATGGGATTGAGGAAGATATCGTAAATATCAATCTGCTCGATATCCAGAACAAAAAGCGAATTGATGTCATGATTGACCGTGAGGATAAAAAGTATCTCTCGGTGAACAGTTCAAGAACGGAGGAAGCATGAAATGGCAGAGCAGATTTTTCTTAGCGACAGCAGAACGGCTGTCGATAGAAAATATGTCGGCTTCACTCCGAATGGCGGCTCCATCAAACCTGTCCATGTTGCGGGTGGTGTGTTGAGAAGCATCTATGGTAAATACAATACTACCATGAGCATTAAGCGGCTGGCACTGGTTTCTGATGCGAAAGGCGTGGTGCCGAAGGGAAATGAACTCGACACCATTTATGACTCGATGAAGGAGAGAGAGAAAATCGAGGAAAGCGTCACACCGAATGCTCTGGAATCTCTCCGAAATGTCATGCAGAGATTACTTTCCGCCGATAAGGGCGTTTATGTCGTAAAGGGTCTCAAGGATGACATGATTTCCTATACCGCTGGATCAAGTTATTTTATCACTCGGCGCTCAATGTACGAGGACACCGGCGAGTTCATTGGCGGTCTCATCAAGGAGTATTGTCCTGATCTGGCAAACTACATAAAGGGTGTGCTCTCCTCTGCAAATGACCCGATTTCCTTGTTGTTCGAGCCGGTAGTAGAAAAAGACATGGAAGAGTTTCAGGATGTGAGTCGCCACGAAGAACTACCGGCTTTCCAGAATATAAACGAGAATACAACATGGTTCTTGCAGGGAATCAAAGAGAGTGGCCTTTGCCTTCTTGAAAATTTCAAGGTGCATCCTAATACACTTACCCAACTTCGCTTGTTCAACTTTTTCTGCATCTTCCATCTGATTCGGTATATGGCCATGCTCGAGGCATTCTACTGCGGTGAGCAGATTAGGCCGATTCTGCTGGATTTCTCTGGAAAGGCCCCGAGTCAGAGCAGCGTTGCCAGAGCATCCGAAATGTCGTATACGCAGATGCACAAATCAATCAACCGTTTTTATGCATGGGGTTACTCTCGGTGGCTGGAGGAGAACGGCTTTGATAAAAGGGGACTGCTCGAATGTAGTGTTCCGACCTATAAGAAGGATAAGAAGATTTCCAGCACCAGCAAGGACGAGTTGGAAACGCTTTGGTCTCTGGCAAAGGAACGCGCTGAGAATGCCGCCTCCGAGGATGATGCGCGTCTGACCTTTGGAGAAACGATGTATGACATGCTGGCGCTTGAAGCATCTTCACATCCAGTTAACTGCCTGAAGGTTTTAGGAACCTCCTCTGGTATTCTCTATCCACCGGACAAGTTGCATCCAAACAAACGATTCGTTCTTTCACAGGATGTCTTGGAGATGATGCTTCGCTCTTGTGTGGGGGCGGATGAGGTGCTGAACGGTAAGGAAATCCGTGAACGTCTATGGGACCGCTTTGGCATCATCATCGGTGGGAGTCAATTTGAGTTAGACAAGATCCGTCAAAGCGGCATGATCATGCAGGTCGATGAAGATGCACTGGAAGCAAACTTCACCTCGTTTGCTTCGGCGCTCGAATCAATGGACTTTGCAGAGGAAATGGCAGATGGCATTCTGCAAATCAGATTAGGAGGGCTGAGCAATGATTGATAAACAGCAGATTGTTGTTGATCTTCTGAATGAACGCTTGCCCCAAACTAAGGTCGGAATCATTGTCAAAGGCGTGAATTCTATCGATGCGGATAAGATTATTGCCTCTGTCGCCGAAAGCACAGGTCAGTATATTTACGCCGCAGCGGTAGGTTACCCGCTGGCCGATACCGGCGAGAAGAACAACTATATTCTCTCTGACTCCATTGAAAAAGCAGTGCTTTGGCGTAGCATGCCGGAGCGTGCAGGGCATATTGTAGTGTTCATCAGCAACGACACAGATAAACTCCATTCTCTCGCGGAGTTCGATGTGGTGTCTGTAAGAGACCTGTCGCAGCATCTGATTGGTGCACAAATTAAGAACGACAGCAATACGCCGACACACAATTTCTGGACGGCTCTTTTGGACGCCTCCGATTATTTTTCCTTTGAAGCGATAAGTGATTTTGTTGCCGCTGTTGGCGAAACGAACGAACAATCTGCGGCCATCCCGGTCAATATGTGGAGGTTGAATCTTCTCTCTGATCCTGATATCCTCAGTACGAAAAACAAGCCAGAGGATCGGTTGCGCCGGAACCGCGAACTCATAATCGCTATCGGACAGCTTAGTGAGGATTCCCGGAAGAAACTCAGCCGCTCACTTGCCCGAACTAAAACAAAGGATAAGAATCGGCTCCAGACAGCATACCGCGCACTCCAAAATTTCTATAAGTATGCGCAGAAGAGTACGCTACAGGAACTCGATTTTTCAACCGTACAGGAGTTATTCTCTGCGTCACAGAAAAAAGAGCAGCCGAAAAAACCGAAGGTTAATCCAGACGATTCGCCTATCGAAGAGTTAGATGTTGCTCCCAACCCCATTGCGCCTATCCGTCCAAAGGAACTGGATGCACTTATCTCGGATGCCGTTGTTTTTGGCGGCGAAGATGATTTCGAAAATATTAAGGAACTGCTGGCGGCATTAAGAAAACACTACGATACAGAAAATGACGAAAACGAAGGGGATTTGCCATTAATCGGCGGCATCTTCGGTGACAGACCTATTGTGCTGGAGAATAATCAGACGGATCTCCGCAAACTCGTTGGGCGTGTTTGCAATGACAAAACATGGGGTGCATTGATTGAAACTGAGGAAACCGTTCTGAAGGATGCTATCTCTGCAGATATCAAAGAGCAGTATAGCTTCAATCCGAAGGACGAGGAATCCCTCGTCGCCTTTAAGGGCGGGATTGATGGCGGTCAGGCCCTGTTTGATTTTCTGACTCAGTTTGATTCTCAATTTACCGAAAAGCAAATTGAGACGGCAGAACCCTTTTTGCCAATTATAAAAGAACTGACCGAGCATCGAAACACCCTGTGCCGTGAACTGGATATGATCATGTATCATCCGGTTCTGTTGTTTGGCTCTGATGAGAAAAGCCGAAATCTCCTGATTAACTACATCCGGGCGTGGGAAAAATTATATCATGCTTTTAATGTCAACGAACCCACAATGCGCCAGATTAGTACGGGAGGAACTGGCTATGTCGCCCGCGCACTGTTGCTGCTCGATGTACTTTACATCAAGACACCGAAGGAATGGAAGGCGATTCTGCTCCCGCTTCATCCCATTTATCTCTGGCGGTACTATGAGGTTTTCCGCAGTCTGCCGGGAAAGAAAGCCACGCTGAGTAACGAGGATAAGGAAGCGTTAGCAAAGGTTCTCTCAAAACTGCCACAAATTCTGAGCTTTGTTATTGCCAATCGAGTTGTGACGGGGACAATGGATGATAAGGTGCTGCCGTGCTCCGGCAATATTGAAATGCTACCAACCTTTGAAAACAAGACTAACCGTTACCTCGGTGATGATGGAACGGCTGCTGTCGGCGAAATTCTCTCTCGCTGGATTGGTTTTGCTCCATACACCAAAGAAGAGGTAAGAATCTGCTCTGTGGACGCACCCGAACTGACCGGGATCATCCGGCAGATCAAAGCCTTCATGGATAAAAACGGATGCAGACGAGTCGTGTATGATGTCTATCTCACGCGCAATCAGAACGGCAACACGGAACTTTCCAAACTCGATTATTCAGGCAAGGATTATGAGATCGGCGAGTACCTGAGAACGGGTAAGATAACGATCAGCATAAAGAATGTTGCATCGGCAGGCGAAATAAAGCAGATACTCAAAGATAAGCCTGTTCATGTCGCATTCTATTTTGACCAGTCCGCATACGCTATTGAGTTCGGCCCGAACAGCCAAAACCTTTACATTAACCCGCTTGTTATCACTTATGATTATGACTTTGATGAAATCCAACACAAGGGCAGCATTTTCCCCTCTACTGAGATGGATTCGGGATTAATCGGCGATTATCACAAACTGATGAAATCCGCTGATGTTATCAGCAATAACATGAATCCGCGCACTACCTATAATGGAAACGCGGACATGACGGATGTTGTTTCGACGATCCATGATATGCAGGTACAGTGGTTGGTGGTGGCAGATCGGGATACGAATAACTACCAACCCGAGGCTTCCATTCCCATCGGGGAAATGCAGTACGACAAGCGAATGGTCAATGTTTGGGCATCTAGCCATTCGCGGATTATTGCGCAGTACATCACGCTCCTTCGCGGTTACAATCTTTATCCGAAAGAGAACATCCTGATTAATCTGCTGAAGCAATTCGGCCATATTGCCTCCAACGGTCTGATTAGTATTCCACGCTTTGGGAGCAATACGCAAGCCATCGAGAACAAGAAAAAGGGGCTAATCGGAACCCTGCTTGCCGCTTCGTGGTATACGAGACAGCATGAGGATTCGTTGGTCGCTTCGCTTGACGATGATAAGGCGAGACTCTGGCTCTCAAACAGCAAATACGGAAATGAGCGGGCGGACCTTGTTGGACTTTATTACGAAGAAGAAAAGAATACTCTCCATATCCAGCCCATTGAGGTAAAAACTCGGGACGATTCTTCTGATTCTACCATCACAAAAGAGGATGGGAGTTCTTCCTTTGCAATCACAGGTCACGCCGCTAATCAGGTCGCTTCTATCGCAGAAATGTTGAAGGAAATCTTCTCTGCCGACGAGGACACAACCGATATGTTTACGTCGGCGCGGCGAGAAGTCCTGAAATATCAGATTGTCTTTGAATGCTTTAGAAATGTCCATGATGCACAATGGCAGAAAAAGTGGTACGACATTCTGAAAAAGGCATTCGGGAATGGCAAGAGCAGTAACATTCAGATTGATATTTCCGGCATTATTCTGCACATCAAATTAAATGAAGCGACTGGCGGTGAACACATCATCTGCCATAATCCCGAGTTCGAAGATGTTAGAATCGATTTCTGGAAGTTGACATCGCATGAAATCCAGCGGGATGTTCTCGGCGATGATGTGGTCGTGAAGACTTCTGTTACGATTGATTTCGATGAGAGCGAGGAACCCGTTGCAACTTCTCCCGAGGACGAGGATATGAAACGGGCTGGAGAGGTAATTGACGAGTTTGTCGTAACTGCCGATGACGCCACCTCAAAAACCACTTCTGAAAAAGCATCCACGATGGAGGAACCGCTTTCTCAGTTGGAGGCGGAACCCGAAAAAGCACCTGTAACCATTTCTACGCCGCAATCTGTGCCGAAACAAATTCCAGTGAGCGTTAGCCCCGAGGAAATTGAGCAGTTGGTCAAGGATTTCAAACGGTCCTGCAATGATTATCGTGTAAACCTCAAGGAATGCAACGCCGGTGACGCCGTGGTTGGTCCGAGCGTAATACGCATAAAGTTCAAATTGGCGAGAGGGCAGGCATTGCAGGGCTTAACCAGCCATATCGAGGATATCGGGCGTGAAATGAAACGCAGTGGCGTTATCGTTCAGCCGGTTCCCAACTCCGACGAACTACTGCTCGATGTTCCCCGGCTTCAGCGGGAGAAGGTATTGTTTAGTGATGTGATTGAGAATTTACCGCCGGTTACTTCACCAGAACAGCTTTTCTTCCCACTCGGGCGCACACCGAATGGCCGCGACCTGATAGAAGATTTGGGGCAAATGCCGCACATGCTGGTCGGCGGTAGTACTGGATCTGGCAAATCTGTTTTCCTGTTTACGATGCTCGCTGCACTACTGATGACCCATCCGCACAAGGAGGATTTACAGTTGGTGTTGTCCTCGTCCAAGTTGGAGGATTTCATCCATTTTGAGGGACTTCCGCATTTGTATTCTGGCGCAATTATATCCGATGCGACGGAGGCCACAAATGTTATCAAGAATGTAATCTTTGAAGAGTCGGAACGCAGAGGCAGACTGTTGGCTGAGGCAAGGGTGGCAAATATCATAGAGTACAACAAAAAAGCCGAAAAGAAACTTGAGCCGATTGTGGTGGTCATTGATGAGTTTGCTGATCTGGCTGACCAGTTGGAAACGAAAAAGGAGAAGGATGCGTTTTTCAAGCCTGTGCAACGGATTGCGCAGGCCGGGCGCAGCAGAGGCATTCACCTTGTGATCTGCACTCAGCGGCCAGAGGCAAAGCTCGTTCCTCCGACCACAAAGGCGCAGCTTAACGGGCGCGTGGCTCTCCGGGTCAATGATGGAATTTCCTCGCGGATGATCATCGAAGCTTCCGATGCGCAGTATTTGCAAAAGCATGGTGATATGATTTATCGCAACAGCGATACACTGGAGCGCGCCCAAGGATATCTGATAGAGATTGCAGAGCTTGATGAGATTGTGCAGCACGTAAAGGACAAAAATAAATGATCGGACGACGGGGTGTAGCAAATGACTGAATCGCAAATAATCTATGGAACCTTCAAGGAGGAGACCAAGAACCGCTTTCTTTGTCAGGTTACCATAGACAATGAGGATGTTGAATGCTATATCCCGTCCTCCTGTAGATTGGGTAACTTTATCGATATGAAAGGCCGTACTGTTCTTTTGAAGCACAATCAGGCCAAAGACGCACGAACAAAATATGCAGTCTATGCCGTGAAAATCAAAAACGAGTTTATTCTTCTGAATCTATCTCAGGCAAACAGGATTATCGAAGTGGCACTTCCTAAACGGCGTTTTTCATTTCTTGGCTTACGAAAGCAGATTGTCCGAGAAAAGAGGATTGGAGACTATAAAAGCGATTTGTATATCGAGGACACAAAAACTCTCATAGAAATCAAAAGCATCCTCTCATTCCAAAAGACCGCCCTGTTCCCAACGGTGTATTCGGAACGGGGAATCAAACAACTAGTCCAGTTATCCTCTCTTTTGGATGAAGGCTTCAAGGTTTGTTATCTCTTTGCATCGTTTAGTCACCACGTCAGAGAGATACAGATTAACAATGGTATTGAAGAATACGCCCGCTTGTTCAATGTATGCTTAGAAAAAGGAATGACGGTTTATGGGATTACACTGAAAATGAAAGACGGCTGTCCGCTCATTCATTCAACTATCCCGGTATTGGTTGGATAATAGCCTCAATTTTTTCCGAATCTATTGAAAGCGGGCCGCAAGGCTCGCTTTTAGCATAATTAGGATAATTACCCTTGCTGGATTAAGGGAATTCTTCCTTGACTTTGACAGCGTGGAGGAGATCCTGATTGAGATGTACCCAGTCGGCATATCTGTACTGCGTGTGGAGGACATTACTGAGGCACTGTGGGGCAGCAAAGTATCTCTGGCAACCATCAGCGAGTTGAACAAGAAAGCCTACGTCCATATTGAGGCTTGGCGCAACCGGCCCCTACAGGGGGGGTATCCATATGTCTATGTGGACGGGATATATCTGCGCCGGAACTGGGGCGGAGAGCATGAAAATATGGCCATTCTGGTGGCGATCACAGTAAACGAGGACGGATATCGCGAGGTTTTGGGTGCCGCCGAGGGTATGAAAGAGGACAAGGCCAGTTGGGTCAATTTCTTTCAGTGGCTGCGCGGCCGCAGCCTGGACGGGGCGAAACTGGTGGTGGGAGACAAGCACCTTGGAATGCTGGAGGCCGTGGGAGCGGTGTTCCCAGAGGCCAAATACCAGCGGTGCACCGTCCACTTTTGCCGCAATGTATTTTCAGTGACGTCTCGCTCTAAAGTGAAACTGGTGGCGAAGATGCTCAAGGTGATCCGTGCCCAGGAGAGCAAAAGACTGCCCGGGAAAAGCGAAAGCCGCGGTTGAGGATGGGATTGAGGAGACGCTTACCTACTGCGATTTTCCCCGGCGAGCACTGGGCTCGCATCCGTACCAACAATGTTATTGAATGGCTCAACCGGGAGATCCGCCGCTGCACCAGGGTGGTGGGGTGTTTCCCAAATGGAAACTCCGCCCTCATGCTGGTCTGTGCCAGGCTGCGTTATGTGGTCGGTACACAGTGGGGCAACAAAAAGCACATGAACATGAAGCACCTGGAGGACGCTATCGAGGATGCCTCTATTGCTGGATGATCCCATTGCTCCAGAGTCTGTAAACTTATTTGCGAAGGATTTGACACTATCCCGTCAGCGCCTCACTGTCGAGATTCAGAACATCCGTTATGAACTGACCCGGCGGAAAAGCTGCTCCGTCCAGAAACACAGTGTCTCCGGTAAAGAAAACCGCTTCAGATCTCCCTAACCGTGTGCCTTCAAAAACTGTTTCGCCTAAACAAACTTCACGCGCGGAACTCGCACCACGAAGGACGAAAACCGGCGGATATGGTAGACTGGAAGCGCACGGTAAAAGGCCGGTTTTTCTATGCCGCCATGAGCGCGCTAAACAAACTGGTATCATGCTCTCCCGTTGAACCACAAATTGTCCGGCCCGATTTAGGCAAGAGGACGCATAGTAAAGTGAAGCCGTAGGAGAGCACACCGTGACAACAAATGAGGAGGCTCATTATGGAAGTTGTCTATCGGTGCTGTTGTGGGATCGACGTGCACAAGAACCTCATCGTGGCCTGTCTGAGAAAGGGCGGCAGGCAGGAGCTGCGGGAGTTCGGCACAATGACTGGCGAGATCAAGGTGTTGGCCAACTGGCTGACAGAGGCAGGGTGCGAAATGACGGCCATGGAGAGTACGGGGCCGTACTGGAAGCCCCTGTACAACCTGTTCGAATTGCTGGGCTTGGACACCATGATCGTTAACGCCGCCCACATGAAGGCGGTGCCGGGACGCAAGACAGATTCGAAGGACGCGGAGTGGATTGCGGAGCTGCTCCAGCACGGCCTTTTGCGGGCCAGCTTCGTCCCCAGCCGGGAACAGCGGGAGCTGCGGGAACTGACCCGCTACCATAAGAGCATCATCGAAGAGCGCAGCCGGGAGCTGAACCGTCTGCAAAAGGTGCTGGAGGGCGCCAACATCAAGCTGGGCAGCGTAGTGGCGGACATCCACAGTAAGAGCGCCCGGCGTCTGCTGGAGCGGCTTGCTGCGGGAGAGACAATGGACGACAGTGAGGAGATCTCCAAGCTTCTCCACAAGAGTCTCCTGTCCAAGCTAGACGAGATCGTGGCGGCTCTGGATGGGATCGTCACGCCGCTGCAGCGGGCTCTGCTGGCGCAGATTCTCGACCACATCGACGACCTGGACAAACGCATTCAGGAGCTGGACCGGATGGCGGAAACGTACATGGCGCAGTTCCAGCCGGCCATTGCGGAGGTTTGCCAAATGCCCGGGATCGCCCGGCGCAGTGCGGAGGTCATTCTGGCGGAGACGGGCATCGATATGAGCCGCTTCCCCTCCGCGGCACATCTGTGCTCCTGGGCTGTGGGGTCTGCCCGGGCAACCACCAGAGTGCCGGGAAGTGGTATCACGGCAAGACACGCAAGGGGAATCAGGCGCTGAAATCCATGCTGGTGCAGTGCGCCAAGGTGGCCGGCAGAGGAAAGGGCTCTTATTTTGCGGCCCAGTATCAGCGCATCGCAGCCAGACGCGGAAAGAACCGGGCGACCATGGCCGTGGCCCACTCCATGCTCATCGCCATCTACCATGTTCTGAAGGAGGGCGTTCCATTCCGTGATTTGGGAGCGGATTATTATGACGGTTTCCGCAGAGAACATAAAATTCGGAACTACCTGAAACGGCTGCAAGCCTTGGGCTGGACGCCGGAGCTTTCCCCTATTACCGCCTGAAATATGCGATACTTCCTGCCCGGCACGGAAATCTGCGGCGGGCAGCTTTGCTGCGCCCCGACAGAGATTGGTTTTCATAATAAAGAAGTACAGCCCCGTCATTAGACGCCCCTTGAATCTTCCGATGCGGTTACCCGTCAGACTTGATTCTGACGGGTGATTTTTTACTGCAAATTATTTTTCCTCTGCTGTTTCGTTTCCAACGGAAAATGTACAATAAGAAAAGTAGGGGAACTGATGTACTGCAAACCTCTCCCTGCCCATCAGCAATGGTACTGTGGCAAAAAAATTCGAAAATGAGATGTCGCTTTTGGACTCTGGAGGTTGTGGTATAGGGATGAGGGATCCTGCGCTCTGAATCGGTAAATATTTTGTAAACTCGATTATAAAAAAGTTCCGTTTCAGCCGCTGCGGGTTGTGGTAGAAAGGTGAGGAGGGCCAACGTAAAAAGGCAGAGAAGAAAATTATGTCATGAAGAAAAGGAGGTCAAGCGCAGCATGAAAGAATCCAGCTATAAGAGCTACGACGAACTGCCGCTGTTCCTGAACGCGGCAACAGTGGCAAAGGTGCTGAGTGTCTCACCGTCCAGTTGTTACGAGCTGATGCACGAACCGGATTTCCCGGTACTGAAAATCGGCAGCAGGATGGTGGTACCCAAGGAGCAATTCGTGGAGTGGGTGTTGCGGCACACCCAGGGAGGTGCGGAGTGAAATACAAACCGTGGCCCAAGCGTGATCCGGTCAAGAACTACTTCCAGCTGCCCAACGAGATATTCCTGCTGGGCCTGTCACCCGGCGCGCTGGCCGTCTACTCTTATCTGATCTGCTGTGAGAACCGAAACACCTACCAATGCTGGCCCAGCTACAAAACTATCGGCAGAGCGGTGAGGATGAGCGCCAACACCGTCCGCAAGTATGTGTGTGAGCTGGAGGAGCGCCAGCTCATCAGTACAGAAAGCACGACCGTCACCACCAGGGATGGTCTGAAGCGCAACGGCAACCTGCTCTACACCATCCGTCCAATCCAACTGGCGCTCGATCAGTTCTACAAACAGCAGCTGACGCAGATGGACATGGCGGCTGAACGTCAGCGAGTCACAACGGCACTCGCACTCCGCAGCGATAGCGCGCACTCAGCGTGACAGCCTGTGCGCCGCTGTGTGGCCTCGCTGGTACCCAGAGGGTAACAAGCCGCCGCTCACCGCAGATGCGGTTGTGTCCAAAGCGTGTGGCCTGTGTGCGCCATCCAACAAATTCAGCACAGCCGAAAGTGGCAGGTGAACCGGGGGGGCGAAAAATGTGCAGGATAAAGGCAGGTGGTCGCTTACGCGCCCCCCTGCCAGCCACACCGCCCCGCAACGCGGGTCGGGGATTTTCCATAGGTGGTCGGTTTTACCCCCTGTTGGCTGTCCCAGGTGGTCGGAATGAAGAAAAACAAAGGGAAAACCGCCCTGTTTCAACCTTTTCCAAGGTGGCTGTGACAGGTGGTTTTCCAACCAAAAGGAGGAATTTTCCAATGAGCAAAAATACGCACATTTCGGTGGAACCAAACACACCCGCAGAAGTTAAGACGCGCATCCCCGTCTGGCTGTACCCGTCCACGCTGGAAGTGATGGACAGAGCTATGAAAATCGCGAACTCCAAAAGCCGCAGTGAGTATCTGGAGAAGGCCGCGCTGTTCTACGCCGGCTACGTCTCCGGTCAGGACGCTACCGCCTATCTACCACCCGCACTGGCGTCCGTTCTGCGCGGAACGGTGCAGGACACGGAGAACCGAATCTGCCGTCTGCTGTTCAAGCTGGCGGTGGAACAGGACATGGTGATGAATGTGCTGGCGGCGGGGATGGAGATTCCCGATGAGCAGCTCAGGGCGCTCCGGGGTCGGTGCATCCAGGACGTGAAAAAGACCAGCGGCAGTATCTCGCTGGATGACGCTGTCCGCTATCAAAGGGGTGGCCTGTGATCATCCATCCCCCTCTCAGATTCTGCGCCGCAAAACAAAGAATAAAAGTCCTCGAAAAAAGTAGTAGCTATATTCCTCAAAGTGTGGTATGTGTTGGTGTTGCAAAGGAGGTAGTAGATATGAGAACGATCCTGGAAGATCTCTACTATGGCAACATCATACCCAACGAACAGCAGATGACACCTGGCTCAGAACTGAAGCGGGCAGTAGACCGTGTCGCCAAATATGAAAAGCAGCTTATGGAACAGCTGGAGGAAACCGAGCAGGAGACTCTTACAAAACTTATCCGCTCCCAGCATGAGATCAACAGTATCACAGCAACCGAGAATTTTATCCTGGGTTTCCGATTGGGTGTCAGGCTGATAGCGGAGTGCATGGACGAAAACGACGGTGATATTCGGACTGGAGGTGAATGACAAATGGCAAAACGCAGACCGTCTGGCGACGGCATGGTGCGTAAGCGAGACGACGGTCGCTGGGAGGGCCGCATCGTGGTGGGCCACAAGGAAAACGGAGACTCTATCTTCCGCTACGTCTACGCTGATAATCAAAAAGAGTTGACTGCAAAGCTCCGCCAGAATATCGATGCCTACCAAGGCATTGACCTGACGGAGCAGAGCAGGATGACTCTCGGGGAGTGGCTGGACACATGGCTGGAGCAAATGGCGGTCACCCTCCGACCTGGCACACTGGAACACTATCGCCGGGATATGGAAAACCACGTGAAGCCCCGCCTGGGAGCAAAACCGCTCACACAGCTGACTGCGGCTGATCTCCGAAAACTCTATGATACCTTGAAGCGAAATGGCAGAATGAAACCTCGCTCCAGTCAAAGTTCCGGACTCTCCAGCACCACTGTCCACGGAATCCACACCACGCTCCACCATGCGCTCAAAGCGGCGAGAGATCAGGGGCTCATTCCTATCAATCCCGCTGATGAGGTGGAGCCGCCTAAGGTAATTCACCAGCCTATGAAGATTCTAACCGAGGAACAACTGAATATTTTCCTGACAACGATCAAAGCCGATGAATTCTGGTATGACTTCTTCTACACTGAGTTGACTACTGGTCTGCGCAGGGGTGAGATCTGCGGACTCATGTGGACCGACCTCGATGAGCGTGGCGGCACCCTGAAGGTCTGCCGTACTCTTCATCGGGAAAAGGGCGGTAGGCTGGTGGCAGGAGATACCAAGACCTACGCCGGCACACGGAAGATCGTCCTACCGCCCAGTACAGCGGAACTACTAAAAGAACGAAAACGGAAATCCTTCTCTCCCTGGATCTTTCACGATCCACTTCGTCCAGAGGCTCCTATGAATCCTGACAGTGCCTACCGGCAGCTGAAAAAATTTCTGACAGAGGCTGGATTGCCAAATATCCGCTTCCACGACCTGAGACACACATTCTCAACTCATGCGCTGTCCAGCGGCGTGGACGCCAAAACCCTGGCGGGAATCCTGGGCCACACCAAAGCGTCCTTCACTCTGGATACCTATACCCACACCACTGGCGATATGCAGAAGCGTGCCGCTGACATTGTCGGCGACTTTCTGACTGATTACCTTGGAGAGGAGATGAAACCATGGCAAAACGCAGAAAACGGGGAGACGGCGGCGTCAGCCTGAGAAAAGACGGTCGCTGGGAAGGGAGGGTAGTCGTCGGCTACGACGATAAAGGCCTCCCCGTCACCAAAAATGTTCTGGCAAAGACCAAGTCGGACTGTATCGCAAAACTCAGGGCACTGAGGGACAGCATCCAGGCTCCTGCTCCCGAACAGCCTAAACCTGGAATCCTCCTGGGGGATTGGCTGGATCTCTGGTATCAAACCTACAAGAAATCCAATCTTCGGCCCAACACCCAAATGTCTTACGAACGCCGCATCTACCAGCACATCATTCCGGCGCTGGGAAATATACAGATAGACAAGCTGACCACCAACGACATCCAGCAGTTCTACGCTAAACTCCAGCAGGGCGGCAGACTCCTCCGCACAGAGTTATATGGGGAGGGACTATCCGATCAGACTGTTCGGGGCATCCACACTACCCTCCATGCCGCACTGGACAAGGCCGTTGCGGAAAAGCTCCTCTTCCGCAATCCCGCCGATGGCTGCCGTCTCCCCTCCGCCAAAGCCAGAGAAATGCAGGTGCTGACTCCAGAGGAAATCCAACGTCTGCTGATCCAAGCCAAAGAGGACAGTTGCTTCGAGCTTCTCCTGTTGGAGCTCTCCACTGGACTGCGGCGGGGCGAGATATGCGCCCTCCAATGGGATGACCTCAACCTCCGCACTGGAGAACTCCGAGTACAGCGACAGGTCCATCGGGTCAAAAGCAGGCTGGTGGCCTCTCCGCCCAAAACCAAGGCTGGCAACCGCAGCGTGATCCTCCCCGCACCTGTGGTGAATGTCCTTAAGGCTTACAAGGGAACCGTGAACTCCCGGTGGATGTTTCCCTCCCCGGTCAGCGAGGACTCACCCAGAGACCCAGCCGCAGTTCGTAAAAGATTACAGACCGTTCTGGAACGGGCAGAATGTAAGAAAATCAGATTTCACGATCTCAGGCACACATTTTCTACCACTGCCCTGGAGCATGGGATGGACATCAAAACTCTGTCCACTATTATCGGCCACGTCTCCAGCAGTACCACACTGAATATCTACGCTCACGTTACCGATGAGATGCGCCGTACAGCGGCGGTAAAGATCGACCAGGGCATCGGCAAAGCGGAGATTCAACCGGAGAATCAGGCAGTCCTACGAAAGCCCGCTCCCAGTACATTCCAGGCCCACAAAGGCCGGCGGCGTAAAGCGGGAACCGGATGCGTCACCCAGATCAACGAAAAACTCTGGGAAGGCCGCTACTCTCCTATCTGGCCGGACGGCAAAAAGCACCCCCGGAACATCTACGCTCACAGTGAGGAAGAGTGCGAAAAACTGCTGGCAGAGATGATAGCAGAAACGAGAACGGAAATTGCCGCTGAAAGAGAGCATCTGAAAGCAGGTTAATGAAAATCCACGGCTCACCGAGCGGGATATCCCCTCGGTGAACCGTTTTTCTCTGTCTGTGGCTGGTTGTGTGGTCAAACCCAAATCCACAAATTCATACCAGCAGGAAAAGTTCTGAAATACAAGAAAAGTCCAGCCTTTTCAAGAGAAAAAACTGGACTTTATGGAGCTGCTACCCAGATTTGAACTGGGGACCTCATCCTTACCAAGTGATTGGAAGCTCTGGGAATGCCGCTGTTTGGCACTTTCAGGGCGTTTTTGTTTGGGAAAGGCATGCTCTTGGGCCATTTCCCGTCCACTGACTCCGTCCGCTTTTTTCGGCGTGTGGGTCACGGTGTGGGTCAACCCGCAAACCTATAATTCTGTACGGTACCGCTGTTCCAGATACTCGCCTACATCTCCACAGAAAGTCACCGCACCGGAAAATAGCGCATTGGTATCTGCGACAGAGCAGATATAAAAATCCTCGTAATCACTGCGGTTTCGAATTAGTGAGGCATTAGAGATCAATTTGCTGTACTCTCTGGGCAATATTTCAGGTTTCAAATAATTCAGGGTAAACCGGGCAATCACCGCCGAGTGCTTCCTGAAGTCTTCGCCATCCAGAGCCAGCACCGCCCGCATCGCATGAAAAATCGCATAGTACGCCCGGTTGTTGGCGGAAGCATAATCCCTTGCTTCCATATCCCGTTTGGCAGATGCCAGCATTTCCTCGGCTTTCTGAAAACGATACCGTGATAGGTCAACTTTTGTGATATTAGGCACTGATCCTCACTCCCTCACGCTCAATACTGCGGTAGAATGGGAACAGCTGCAAATTTTGGTTGAAATACTCCCGGTTTTCCACAAGAGGTGACACCGCAATACCGTGATCCAGCAAGAGCTCAGCGGCCAGGTCTCCCACCTGCCAATTTCGGTCTGAGATATCCTGGCGGGAGGCATCTACCAAAATCAGCACATCAATATCCGACCCAGGATCAGCGTCTCCTCTGGCATAAGAGCCAAAAAGGATGGCCTCTATTTTATCCTGCGGAAACAGCAGGGCGATCCTGCTGCACAATTCCGCAACAATCGTGGTCACTTCCTGCCTGGTACGCATAGGATGCCCTCCTCTCTCCAAGCAAGGTTTTTTGACACTATGAGTGTAACACAATGGGCAGTAAAATACAAGCGGACCTCATGCAGAAATTGCTACGCAGTAAACAACAGGGAAGCTGTAGGCGCTGTGTAATTCGCTTTATTTTTATCTCTGCATTTCTTCATTGCAAATCACAGTTTCCTATAGGCCATTTAATCGACTTTCAAAATCAGCTCTAATACCCGACCGGCGCAAATCTCCAGGTCACGGTGGCTGACTGCCCCCAGCTTCATGGCCTCCTGTACCCGCTCCAGGTAGCCGTTGGCCATTTTCAGGTCATTGCCGGCCAAAATTTCTTTGTAATGCTCTCCCCGGGTCCACCAGTCGGTCATCACCATGCCGGTATAGCCCCAGTCACCCCGCAGGATATCCGTCAGCAGCTCCCGGCTCTCGGAGGCGCGGCGGCCGTTGATCACGTTGTAGGAGCTCATAATGGCCCAGGGTTTCGCCTCCCGGACGATGATTTCAAAGGCGCGCAGGTAAATTTCCCGCAGGGCCCGCTGGGACAGGCGGGAGTCGCTGTGCTTGCGGTTGGTCTCCTTGTTGTTGCAGGCGAAGTGCTTCACCGTGGCGGCCATGTTTTGGCTCTGAATGCCACGCACCTCGGCCCCGGCCAGCTTTCCGGTGAGCAGCGGGTCCTCGGAGAAGTACTCAAAGTTCCGGCCGCACAGGGGATTGCGGTGAATATTGACCGCCGGGGCCAGCCAGACAGAGATATTGTTCTCCTTGACCTCCGCCGCCGCGGCGGCGCCCACCCGGGAAACCAGCTCCCAGTCCCAGGTAGCGGCCAGCAGAGTGGCGCAGGGCCAGGCGGTGGTACACACCCCCACCTCGGGCCGAATCCGCAGACCCGCCGGGCCGTCGGCGGTAGTCAGGTTGGGCACGCCGTACTCCGGGAGGTTGCCCAGTCCAAAGGTGTTGGACACTCCCACGTTGGGCTGTCCCCCCAGCAGGTGGATCAGATCGCCGTCGCTGAGCTGGGCCACAAATTCCTCCAGGGTCAGTTTCCCCTCCGCCACGGCGGAGAGGGGCTGTACGCCCTCGGCGTAGGGTTGGGTCAGCAGCCAGCGCCCCCGGCCAGGCGTCGCGGGGGCAACCGCCTCGGCCTGACCAGCGTGGATGGGCCGGAGCAGATTGATGTCGGTGTCCGCTACCGGGGCGGCGGGCAGCTCCTCCCAGCCCCCGTCCGCCAGCAGGCGTTTAGGAAGGTGGGACGGGGACAGGCTGTCGCTGACCGTGCGAGTAACCTCCGTTTCAACCTGCTCCCAAGCCCAGTCCAGCTCTGCCGCCTCCCGCACGGAGGTCCCCACATATAGGGCGTAGCGCCCCTGCTCCAGCACCCAGGCGGAGGGGGCGATCTTCCCCAAATCGTCGAAGCTGGCCATATCCGAGACGGCAAAGGTCAGCTCTACCGTTTCACTCTCGCCGGGCCCCAGCAGCTTCGTCTTCTGGAATGCCGCCAGACAGCGTTTCGGCTTCTGGAGCAGCCCCCAGGGGGCCCGGTAGTAGAGCTGGACCACTTCTTTCCCCGCCCGGCTTCCGGTGTTGGTCACCCGGACGGCAACCCGAATTTGACCGTCCGACCCTCCGGCGTTCACCGTCTCCAGGGCAAAGGTGGTGTAGGACAGGCCGTAGCCGAAGGGGTAGCACACCCGCTCCGCCACCCCGGGGATGGTCTCGAAATACCGGTAGCCCACATAGATATCCTCGGTGTACTCCACATAGTGGGGGGAGTCGTGAAAATGCTCCGTGGAGGGGTAGTCGGACAGGTCCCGGGCGAAGGTGTCGGGCAGCTTGCCGCAGGGGTTGGTCCTGCCGGTGAGCAGGGCGGCGACAGCCGCGCCCCCCTCCATCCCGCCCTGATAGGCCAGCAGGACGGAGGGGATGCGGTCATCCTCACAGAACCAGGAGACATCCATCACGCCGCCCACGTTGAGCACCAAAACCACCTGCGCAAAGGCGGCGCAGACCTGCCGCACCATATTCTGCTCAGCGCCAGTCAGATAGAAATCCCCCTTAGGGAAAATCGCTTTTGCCTTTTGGGGCATCACCAACTCATCGGGCCAGGGATAGTCTGGCTCCTGGTACAACACCGGCTCCCGGTCCCAGCCCTCCCCGGAGAAGCGGCTGAGGACAATCACCGCCACGTCCGTATTTTCCTTTGCCCCGTCCACCAGGCTTTGGGGCAGCTCCGGCTCGGCCATCAGGCCGGGCACGTCCCCGGCCTTGTACCGCCCGGCCACATAGTCCCGGTAAAAATCGGACAGGGGCTCGCAGAGGGGCACCCCCTCTCCTTTTAGTCCGTCGTACAGGTTCCGGACATAGGCCACGGTCACGTCGCCGCTGCCGCCGCCCCCCTTCACATAGTCGAAGCTGCCCTTGCCGAACAGGGCCACCCGGGTCTCCGGAGCCAGGGGGAGCAGTCCCCTGTCGTTTTTCAGCAACACCATGCCCTCCTGGGCCGCCTGCCGGGACAGGGCGACGTGCTCTGGACTGGCCGTTACACGCCGGTCCCCCTCCAGGGGCAGATTGGGCTGATAGCGGGCGCGAATCCACTTTTCCATAATTTCCTCCTTGAAAAAGCGCCGTCAAGCCGACGGCGCTTTGTGTGTTGATTTACTCCTTGACGCCGCCCAGGGTGACGCCTTCCACAATAAATTTCGACAGCAGCAGATAAATGATAATGATGGGCACGATGGCGATGGTAATCATCATATAAATTTTACCCATGTCAAAATTCATGTAGTCCGCGCCCCGGAGGGTGGCGATCATGATGGGCAGTGTCTGCTTGTTCTTGGAGGTGATGACCAGGGCGGGAATGAAGTAGTTGTTCCAGGAGCCCACGAAGGTGAAGATGGCCTGCACCGCAATGGCGGGCTTCATGATGGGCAGCACGATGCGGTTGAAGGTGCCGAACTCTTTAGAGCCGTCGATCCGGGCGGCCTCAATCAGCTCCCTGGGCAGGGAGGACTGCATATAGCTGTGCATGAAGTAGAACACGGCGGGGGAGGCGATAGAGGGGATAATCAGAGGCAGCAGGGAGTCGTCCAGCCCCATGCTGGTAATCAGGCGCAGGAAGCCCAGAGCGGTCACCTGGGTGGGCATGACCAGGATGGCCATGATGAAGGTGAAGGCCGCGCGCTTGAGCTTGAAGTCGTAGGCATAGATGCCGTAAGCCGTCAGGGCAGAGAAGTAGGTCACGATGGCGGCGCAACAGCCGGAGACAATCAGGCTGTTCTGGATGCCCTTCAAAATGGGGATGGCAGGGTCGTTGATAACACTGTTCAGGTTGGTCAGGAAGCTGGAGCCGGGCAGGAAGGAGAAGCCCAGCTGGAGCTGCGCATGGGACCGGGTGGCGTTGATAATCAGGATGTAGAAGAAGAACAGGCACAAAAAGGCCAGGATGATCAGCACCACATGGGCTAAAATCGTCCGTCCGTTGGATTTTTTGCTCTCCATTATGCCTTGCCTCCCTTCCTGGCCCGCCTGGCCGCGGATTTGGAGCCGTCCGGGTCGCTGTCGGTGTTCATCTTAAAGACCATCCAGCAGAGAATGGCGCTGATGATGAACAGGAAGACGGACAGGGCGCCGGCGATGCCGTAGTTCTTGGCCTGCAGGTGCTTGTTCAGGTACATGATCAGGGTCATGGTGGTGCGGTCGGGGGCGCCCTTGCCGGCGGTCAGAATCTGGGGCACGTCGAACATCTGGAGGCCGCCGATGAGGGAGGTAATCAGGGTGTAGGTCAGCAGGGGCTTGATCTGGGGCAAGGTGATCCGGAAAAATTTCTGAATGTGGGTGCAGCCGTCCAGCTCCGCCGCCTCAAAAATGGAGGGATTAATGCCCATAATGGCCGCCATAAGCATAATGGTGGTGTTGCCGAACCACATGAGGAAGTTCATCAGCCCCACCAGGGTGCGGGCGCCCAGGGTGGACTCCATAAACCGGATGGCCTCTCCGACGATCCCCATGCGCAGCAGGATGCTGTTGATAGGCCCGGCGTTGGAGAACAGAGCGAAGAACAGCATGGCGAAAGCGGAGGCCATGATCAGGTTGGGCAGGTAGATGACCACCTTGAAGAACTGCTTGCCCCGGATTTTCAGCCGGGCGTCGGTGAACCAGGACGCCAGCACCAGGGAGATGATGATCTGGGGCACAAAGCCCAGCACCCACATCACAAAGGTGTTCCAGGCGTACTTGGGCAGATCGGAGGAGAGCAGCGAGATGTAGTTGGACAGCCCCGTCCAGTTGGGGCCCACGGTTTTCAGGCCGAAGGCGTAGTACTCATAGAAGCTGTTCCGGATGGTGTCCGCCAGCGGGATCAGGGAAAAAATGGCGTAGGACAGGAAGAAGGGCAGGATGAAGATATAGCCCCACTTGGCATAGCTGACGCTTTTGATTATATTCTGTTTTTCCATAAAAAGTCCCCCTCTCTCTCATTTTTATGGCCATTCCACGCCGCCGCCTACCAGCCAGGGGTAGCGCGATGGACATCTCAAAGTTGGCCTTGGCCTTGTCCAGGCTGATCTTGCCGTTGAAGTAGTCGCCGAAGGTGTTTTGGAACTCCTCCACACAGCCCTGGTCGTAGGAGGAGATGTTGGACAGGTCCACCGTGGCCGCCACGTCGGAGAGCACGCCGATGTAATTCTGTCCGCCCAGCAGGTCGATGCCGAAGTCGGGGGACTGGGCCAGCTCCTCCATCAGGGGCTGGTCGTTGCTCATCTCGCCGTAGTTCAGTGCCAAGGTGCGCAGGAGCTCCCGATCGGCAGTCATGGTCAGCATGATGTCCCTGACCTGGGAGGCGTTGTCGGTGCCGTTGGCAGCCACCAGCCAGGTGCCGCCCCAAAAGAAGCTCTGGGGGCTGGGGCAGACGGCCCAGTCCTGGGCGGCGGCGGTGTCCTTCACGTTGGGGGCGATGCACACGTCCAGGCCCCAGGCGGGGAGGAAGAAGCAGAACACCTTGGAGTCGGGGCCCATGTCCTTGTTCCACTCGTCGTTCCACTGGCCCGGCACGTTGTGGCTGACGCCGCTGGCGATGTCCTCCATGGAGCGCTCCACCCAGTTCATCATGTTGGGGTCCACCACCACGGTCTTGTCGTTCTTCACCCAGGGGGCGGAGACGTTGTTGGAATACACCCGGGCGGTGTCGGCCCGGCCGGAGTACATATAGTAGCCGGCTTCCTTCATCTGCCCGGCGGTCTCGTAGAATTTGTCCCAGTCGGCCACGGCGGCGCCCACGACCTCCGGGTCGTCGGTGCCCAGGACGGCCTGGGCGATGGAGCGGCGGTAGACCAGCATGCCGGGGGTGGCCTGGTAGCTCAGGCCCCTAATCTCCCCGTCGGAGCCGGTCATGGCCTCCAAGGTGTAGCGGTACTGGTTGGCGATGTCAGCGTCGGTGATGCCCAGCTGAGAGATGGGGAGGGCCACGTTGACCTCAGGGTCGACGTACTTCAAGGCGTAGTCGGCCTCCACCAGAAACATGTCCACCCGCTCGTCGGCGGCCGCCCTGCCCTGCTTGAGCAGCGCCTCATCCAGCTTCTGCTGATAGACGCCGTCCTGGGTGGGGTTGACGATCCAGTGAACCTCGGTGCCGTCTTTCAGATAGGCCACCGACTTGTCGTTGGACAGGCGCTCTACTTCGGGGTAGTTCTCGTTGAACTTGCCCTGGAACTCCTCATTCCACACGTAGATGTTCAGGACCTTGCCGCCGTCGCTGGCCTGCGTGCCGCTGAGCAGGCCGCCGCTGCCGCCCCCTCCGCAGCCGCTGAGCAGCCCCAGAGCTGTCACGGAGGCCAGCGCCAGGCCCAGGATTCTCTTTTTTCTCATGTTCCACTCCTCCTGTTCACAGTTTGCGTAGCCCGCGGGCCGCCGTATAATCAAAATTATAGGCGGGCGGGCGGCGACCGTATATAAAAACCAATAGACAAATATCAAATCCATGACAGCTTTTGGATACTGTCCCAATTTTTCTCCGAATTTTACGCGTAAACCGCCAAGCTGCCTCTTGATAAAATGTCAGATTCATGATATATTTGTTCCAAAATTTCAGGGAGGTGCCATCATGGACGGACAGAAGAACTGGCAGCCCGTTCTTCCGAAGGAGGACGGCGAGGTCACCAGCCACCGGGAGCCGGGGGAGGAATTTCTCTTCTACCGCTCGGTGGCGGCGGGGCTCATCGACGCCGTGCAGGAAAACTGCAGCCGGGGGGCCTTTGAGAACATGGAGGGTGCGGGCAAGCTCTCCGACAACCCGGTCACCAATCTGCGCTACCACTTCGTGGTCACCGCCGCCATGCTCACCCGCTTCTGCATGGAGGGCGGGATGCCCATGGAGGAGGCTTTCGGCCTGAGTGACGAATACATCCGCAGGATGGACTGCTGCAACAACATGGCGGAGATTGTCTACGTTCACGACCAGATGGCTCTGGACTTTGTGTGCCGGATGCGCCACCTGCGGAAGAACATCGCCTCCTCCAAGCAGGTGGCCGAGGCCATCGACTACATCTACGTCCACATCATGGACCGGATCACAGTCAACGAGCTGGCCGAGGCCGTCGGCATCTCCCCCACCCACCTGTCCCGCATCTTCAAGCAGGAGACGGGCGTCGCTGTCAGCGAGTACATCCGCCAGCGGAAGATCGACATGGCGAAAAATCTCCTCCGGTTCAGCAATTACGACTTTGTGGAGATCGCCGTCATGCTGTCCTACTCCTCCCAGAGCCACTTCATCCAGCACTTCCGCTCCCAGACGGGGATGACCCCCAAAGCCTACCGGAAACAGAACTATCTGAACAACTGGAATGTCAACCGGGAGCCCGCCGGCATTACATAGTCAGCACGATCTCCGTGGTCTCGGTCAGCAGGGCCTCCGGCACGTAGTCCCCGAGCACTTCCCGGCCGTTGACCGTGAGCCCCGCGCAGCCCGTCTCCTTCCCGTCGGGATTCTCGATCCGGATATGCAGCTTCTTCCCCCGGAAATCCTTCCAGATCTCCAGCGCCTTCCACTCCTTGGGGATGGAGGGCGCTATTTTGATGCCTCCCAAATCGGGCCGCATCCCCAGAATGCCCTCCACACAGCCCACCATCACGGTAGAGGCCGTGCCGGTAAGCCAGTGGACGTGGGACCGGCCGGCGTGGGGGCTGGCCTTCCCCTCGGTGAACTGGCCGTAGCAGTAGGGCTCGATCTTCCGAATTTCCGCCCGGTCGTTCTGCATGGAGGGGGCGTTCTCCTTGAAGTAGGCAAAGGCCCGGTCCCCGTGGCCCAGCAGCGCCTCCGCCAGGATCAGCCAGCCCTGGGACTGGGAGAACACCCCGGCGTTCTCCTTCACCCCCGCATTGTAGATCACCGCCAGCGCCCCGTCGAAGGCGTGGGCGTGGTAGGGCGGGTCCATCAAAATCGCGCCGTAGTCGGTGTTCAGCCGGGCATAGACGTTGTCCATAGCCAGCTCTGCCTGTTTGGGGGCCGCCAGGCCGCTGATGACCGCCCAGCTCTGGGGGTTGAGCCACAGATTGGCCTCGGGGGCGCTGTGATGGCCAATCACCTCGCCGGCCTGGGTGAAGCCCCGGATAAAGCGGTCCCCGTCCCAGCACAGGTCGTTAAGCAAAGCCCGGAGTTTTTTCTGTTCCCGCTCCAGCCACTGGAGATAGGCGGCATCCTGCTTCTGAGCGGCGAATTCCCGCAGGACGGTAAAGGCGTAGTAGAAGTGGAAGGCCACAAAGGAGGACTCCCCGTTGGCCCCCAGCCGCAGGCAGTCGTTCCAGTCGGCGTGGAGTCCGGCGGGCATCCCGTGGGGGCCCAGATGCTTCAGGGAGAAGTCCAGCGCCCGCTTCAGGTGCTCGTAGACGCTACCCTCGTCCCGGTTGGCAAAGGGGATTACCTCGTCCAGAAAGACGGTATTCCCCGTCTCGGCGATGTATTTGTACACCGTGGGGAACAGCCACAGGGCGTCGTCCGCCCGATAGGCGGGGTGGCCGGTCTCCCGGACATAGGACGCGTCCTCCGGGGTGTCCTCGTGGCCGGGGCTGTGGGTGAACTTCACCAGAGGCAGGCCGCCCCCGTGGTCCACCTGGGCGGAGAGCATGAAGCGCAGCTTCTCCGCCGCCCCCTCCGGCTCCAGGTGGATGATCCCCTGGATGTCCTGCACCGTGTCCCGGTAACCGTAGCCGTTGCGCAGGCCGCAGTAGATGAAGGAGGCCGCTCGGGACCAGGTGAAGGTAATAAAGCTGTTGTAGGCGTTCCAGGTGTTGACCATGGCGTCAAATTCCGGGCAGGGCGTCTTTACCTGGAAATGGGACAGCCGTCCGTGCCAGTGGCGGATCAGGGTATCCAGCTCCCGCCGGCACACCTTGTGAGGCTCCCGATAGGCGTCCAAAAGGGCGGCGCTGTCCTTGTTGGGCTTCTCCCCCAGCAGGAAGGCGACAACCTTACTCTCTCCCGGCTCCAGGGCCACAACGGTGGACAGAGCTCCGCAGCTGTTGCCGTTGTAGTTGAGGGTGCCCCCCAGGTCGCCCCGCTCCACCCCCACAGGGTTTCCATACCCATGGTAGGGGCCAAGAAACTCCGCCCTGTCGCCGCAGTAGGAGGATACCTCCCCCCCGGCCAGGCCGAAGAACCGCTCAATCACTGCCTTTTCGTCCACTTCGCTGTCCTGGGCGTCCAGATTGCCGTGAATCTGCTGGCGGATGCGGTCTCGGTCAAAGATAGTGCGGGTGATGAACTGAGAGTACTGCAAATTCACCTGGTCCTGCTCATAGTTGCCGTTGCTGGTGAACTCTGCGTAGCCTGTCAGGGTCAGCTCCCGCCGCTTCTCCGACTGGTTGGTCACAGACAGCAGCCAGACCTCGTGAGCGGCGTCCAGGGGGACATAGTACACCGCCTCGCTGTGAATACCAGCGTAGTCCGCAATCATCTGGGTGTATCCGGTCCCGTGGCGGCACTCGCTTTTGTAGACATCCAGAGGCTTGCCCACTGGCTGCCAGGAGGCGGACCAGAAGTCCCCCGTCTCGTTATCCCGGAGGTAGATATACCGCCCCGGCTGGTCAAACTGGTTGAACACATAGCGCAAAATTCTCCCGTTGGCCCCGGACTTGACAAAGCTGTATCCCCCCGCGTTGTTGGAGATCAATGCCCCGTACTCCGGGGACCCCAGGTAGTTGGCCCAGGGGGCCGGGGTGTCGGGCCGGGTGATGACATACTCCCGGGCCTGATCATCGAAATATCCGTACTGCATTCCATCCGCTCCTTACATCAATTCAATCGTGATTGTATTCCCGTCTTTCGGCAGGGTATCTACCACTTCCCGGCTGAGCACCTTCTTGACAGGGAGGTACTCCCCGAAATCCTTCTCCAACCGGTTGACAATCACCACATGGAAGCTCTTCCCGGCAAAGGAAAAGTCGATTGCCGCCTCTCCGGTTTCGTCAAACTGTTCCCGCACCAGCTTGGGCTCGATCACCAGATCGCCCCCCTCGCCGTGTACGCCGAACACCTGAGTGATCACCGTCAGCATGTACCAGCTGGCCGCGCCGGTGAGGTAGTGGTACATTCCCCGACCGTCGGCGTTGAAGTATTCGGGGATACCGGGAAAAATTTTACTGGTGGGGAAGTCCATCGCCGTCTCCGCCAAGGTCTGGAGGGCCTTGTACCCCTTCCGGACAAAGCCCCTGCGGTAGAGGGCGTTGGCGTACATCACCGTCATGTGGGAGAACACCGCACCGTTCTCCTTCTCCCCATAGGCAAAACCGAACATCCTGCCCATATCCAGTTTCAGCTCGTGGAAATCCGTGTTCAGCCGGTAGCCTCCCGCCGCTTTCTTGTAGAGATAGCGGTCCGCACTTCGGACGATTGCCCTCACCTGCTCCGACCTGGCCGTGCCGCTCATAATGGCGAACACCTGCCCGGTGAGCATCATGCGCACGCCCTGCTCTGTGATCCCCTCCAGGGGCTGGCAGTGGTCGTCGTAGTAGCTGTTGAACCAGCCGTCCTCTCCGTCTTTGATCCATTCCTGACGGCGGATGTGCTCCATCAGCCAGCGGGCCTTACCCTCCAGGTCCTCCGCCAGGGCGGTGAGGGGAACCGCGACAGTCTGCCCGCTGACCTCATGGATACAACGCCGGGCGTACCCCTCCAGGACCGCTGTTTTGCGGGAGGTATCCTCATAGACCTCCGGGCCAGCCTCCAACAGCTCCTGAAGCTCCGCCAGCAGCTCGACTTTATCCTGCCGCTCGGCCAGTCGGCGCAGCAGCCCGGCCAAATCTAGGAGGTTCCCCGCGTAGGCACAGGTGAAGGCCACGCTCTCCCCGTTTTCAGCGGCCATATCCAGGGCGTCGTTCCAGTCGGCCCCCCGGAGGCGGAAGATGTTGTGGGCTCCCACCTCATAGAAGGCGGCCAGGTGCTGAATAAGCAGGTGCTCCAGAATGCTGCCGGTGTACACCGCCCCGGACTGGCTCTGCTGCCGGTTCCCGTACTCCTCATTCCAGAGCGGGTCGATTTGCGTGCCCCGCATGGCCTGGGGGTCTTTGAAGTAGGGGGCGGGTTCCAGGAGAATATCCAGGTCTCCGGTCTGGTCGATATACAGCCTGGTGGTCATCAGCGGCCAGAGGGCGTGGTCCATCCATACCCGAGCGATGCCGTTGCGGTCGGCGATGAAGTTTCCGTCTCCCGCACCGATGATGGTGGCGTTGGTGCCGTCCACCCGGACGCCGCCGAAATTTTTCCGGATCATCTCCCCCACGTTCTGGGGGGCCATGAGCAGCAGGGACAGACAGTCCTGCCACAGGTCCCGCCAGCCCCGGCCTCCCCGGCCATAGTCGTGGTGGGGGAGGAAGGAACAGCCGTAAATCCGGCGCAGGAAGGGCTGAAAGCTTACCCACCGCATCCAGCGGTCGAAATTGGGGTTGCCTGTATGGTAGCGGACGTTCACCTGTTCCTGCCAGTGGGCCTTTGTCTCGGCCAAGGCCTGCTCCACCTGCTCCACCGTAGAAAAGGTGGACAGGACCCGGTCCATCTCCAGCCCGTCCTCTGCAATGCCCAGCAGCAGGATATACACTACACTCTGTCCCGCCTCCAGCGTGACAGCCGGGAATCGGATACCGCCCATGGCCTCCCGTCCGTCGATCTCGGTCCCGGCGGGGACGCCCTCCGCCCTCTCGTAAACCGCCCGGGGGTGTAGGAATGTGCCGCCCTCGCCAAGGAAGCCCTCCACCGTGGGGTAAAAGGTCTCGGGAGCTGTTCCGTCCCCGGCGGAACCCAGCACATAGTAGATTTTGTGGTTCTCCCGGTGGCCCTTCTCGTCAAAGGACATGGCGGGCTTCACCAGGACCCCATGCTCTGTGGTCCGGGTCCGATGGAGCATGGAGGTCACGTTCCGGTGGTCCCGCACGTTGTCCGCACTCCGTCCGTAGATGGGGACGGCCGCTACACAGGTCAGCTTCCGGGAAGCGGCCCCGGTATTGGTGATTTTGACCTCCATAATCTCCACATTCTCCCGAACGGGAACAAAGGAGATAATCTCCGACTGGAGGCCGAAACGCTTGGACTCCCGGCTCACTTTCTGCCACATCAGGCCGGCGATCAAGGTGCTCTCGTCCTGCTCCGGGGTGAAGCGATCCGCCTCCTGCTCCGCCGACGCCCCCGTGGCCGACCAGCAACCATCCTCCATGACGCACCAGAAATTCCGGGTGCCGCGGCGGCTGTGCAGGTCCTCCGCGCTCACCGGCTCCAGCAGAAAGGACTCCTGATCCAGTTTGCTGTCGCCCCCCAAGTTAGGAGTAATGGCGCTTTTTAGCCCTGTTTCGCTGGCCAGGGGGAAATAGAGCCCGCTTACATTTTCCGGGTTATTGAGCGTAAATGTTCCGTTTTCATCCAAAAAACGAATGTTATCCATGTGCCGTCACCTCCGTTGATGATTGTATTTTCTGATAGACCCGCACATAATCCACCTCAAAAGCGGCGTGCTCAAAGTCTGTGGTCTCGTCCGGATACCCGACCCAGCTTCCTCCCACGGCCAGATTCAGGATGAGGTACATATCGTGGTCAAAGGGGGCGGGGCAGGGCTTCTTCACACCGTCCGCCCCGGCGGAAAACCACTCCCTTGTCTCATAGAAGGACCTACCGTCCACATACCATCGGAGCAGCCCCGGCTCCCAGAGCAGGGAGAAGTTGTGAAATTCCTCGGCAAAATCGCCGTTTTCCAGGGCCACCGTCCCCTGGCTCTCCCGGTGGGGCAGGCCGTAGTGGATGGTCCCGTGGTTTTTCCCCGTATGACTTCCCCATATCTCCATGATGTCGATCTCGCCGCACTCGGGCCACTGGCCGTAACGGTCCTCGTCGGTAGTCATCAGCCAGAAGGCGGGCAGAAAGCCCTTCCCTCTGGGCACCTTCAGCCGGGCCTCAAACAGGCCGTAGGTAAAGTCGTACTTGTGCTGGGTGGTGATCCGGCCGGAGGTGTAGGAAATTGTGCCGTTTTCGTGGACCGTTTTCACCGGGCGGATCAGCAATTTTCCGCCCCTGACGCTGATGCTTTCTGGGGAGTCCACATATTCCTGCAATTCTTCATTGACCCAGCCCGGCTCGTGCAGCTCCACGTTCCAGCGGCTCCGATCCAGCTCAGCTCCATCAAAATTGTCCTCAAACACCAGGCGGCAGCCCTCATAGGAAAGCAAATCCTCCACCGTTATCAACCATCCTCTCTGCTTTCAAATATCCGATTCAAATAAAAGGAATTGATCCAGGCCCCTGCCGCGAAGCCGAACAACAGCCAGAAGGCAAATACGACTCCGAGCAGAGCGGGGAACAACAAGCCAATCAGCAGGGGCAGCAGATTGACCGTGGTCATCAGAACAGTGACGGGCAGATTGGCCAGGGACAGCCGGATTGCGTTGCTCAGATGATGGGAAAAGGTATTCTCAAAGCGGGCCAGCAGGGGAAACAGGTAAGACAACAGGGCCGTCAAAAATACGGCGAGGATGGCCAGCATAACGAATACCGCCGGCGGCATCAGCAGCGTCTCGGCATAGAGCACACTGCGCAGGACGGCCAGAAGGGTCACATCCGCAAGGAACAGAATGGTGGCGAAGGACGACGACAGAAAATTTTCCCGCAACGCCCGGAGAAACCCTTTGACTGGGTCGCAGTCCTGCCCCCGCATCAATTTCAGCGTCATGGAGTAGAGCGCAGTAACAGCGGTTCCCGAAAGGACAACGGTGCAGCAGGAAAGAACCAGCGCAATATTCAGAAGCAGCAGATCACAGATCCTTGCGAGAAATCGGATCAGACAACTGTCCGGATGAAACATTTTCGCCAGCCTCCCTGCAAATCGTTTTATTTATTTTATCTCTAACCGCCTTTGAGGATATATCATTGCCATGACTGAAATATCAAAATGCTTGCAGGCAAACTTCTGGACCATGAATTATGCCGGGGGGATAATAAAACTCCGTCCGGGCGTCCTTACCGGGCGGAGTTGAAAGCAATCAACACATTCAAGACAAAAGTCAACATCATTAAAGCAAAATAAGGCGATCTTTTTCAAGAATCCCTTAACCAGCAACTGAACTCATCCAGCGTGATATTCCCAGCCTCGCACTCCGCTTTTCTCTCTCTGGCTTTCTCGCTCCAGGCGTAGAACTCGTCCTTCGAAATCTTACCTGCCCTGATCCAGGCAAAGCGCTTCTTGTACTCTCGGCGGTAAATCTTGAACACCTCGTCCTCGCTCTTACTCTTCTCCCAGACCCGGAACGCTCCGATCTCCTTGCAGGTGCGGCCTTTCTCATCAAAGGGACGGTCGCAATACTCGACGCCGCCGTGGCCCGTCACCGCAAAGAGACGTCCGCAGTTTTTGCACACCCGCATTTTGATCTCCCGCTTCAAGCACTCCCGGAGATGGTAGTCCACTAGATCATAAACCGTCTCAGGACATAAAACCTCCGCGAAGGTCTCCTGATACAGCAGCTCGTAGCTCATCCGCTGCGGACGAAAGCAAAACAGTTCTTTCCCCGCCTGCTCCGCCGCAAGGTAGCAGGCGGTCATTTTTTCATCTACCGATTTCTCGCTGGTGTCCTTGACCCAAATCTGGGTGAGCAAGTCCAGTGCCTGCCGCTGAAGCGTCAAAAGTCTATCTGGCATCTCGTCCAGATACTCCACCTGCAAAAAGTTCTGCGGAAACTCGTAGCCCATATACCGCGCACGATCCAGGCGAAACTTCCAGTCCAAGCGAAGCAGCTCAAAGTAGACATGAACATCCGCCAAATCACAAAAGAGCCTATAGACCCGGTCTGATTCCTCTCTGCTTTTTTCTGAAATGACTCTGCGCACTCCGTCAGACAGGCGTCGAAGGGTCGGTCTCATCTGCTCCATGTCCAAGTACAGAAAGGAAATCAGGCTCTCCGGAAACATCGCATTCCTCGTAGACATCCAGCGGTCATTCAGCTCTTCCTCCACAAACGCATAAAGCTCCTTGCCGTTTGTGATGCAGGTTTTGAATTGATAGTTAAGCATAACGGCTCCTCCCGTCTTAGACATAATTATATTTGTTTTCAGATAGGACTCGACAAGTGATTGACGCAATGTTACACTACAAGCAAGAAGGACATATCGCCCGCCTGTTTTTATTCAGTCTACATCGTACCCGTTAGAAAGTCAAGTAAAGTTTGAAGGAGGATCAAAATGAAAGAGTCGGTCTACAAGACCTATGAGGAACTGCCGCTGTTCCTCAACGTAGAGGTGGTTGCAAAGGTGCTGGGCATTGCGCCGTCCAGCAGTTACGAACTCATGCACGAAGTCGACTTCCCTGTACTGAAAGTCGGCAGCAGAATGGTGGTCCCCAAGGAGAAATTCATCCAGTGGGTAGAAGATCACACTCAAGGAGGTACACAGTGAGTAAGACGGGCAAAAACTATTTCCCCACCCCCAACGAAATTTTTTCTCTGGGATTATCCCCCGGTGAGTTTGCGGTGTACTCCTACCTGCTCCGCTGTGCAAATCGGCGCACCCGTCAGTGCTGGCCCAGCTACAAAACCATTGGTGCAGCAACTCAGTTGAGCGTCAATACGGTGCGCAAGCACGTCTGCGCTCTCGCTGACAAAGGGCTCATCAGCACAGAGGACACCATCGTATTCACCAGGACCGGTCTCAAGCACAACGGCAGCCTGCTCTACACCATCCGTCCATTCCATGAGGTGCTGGATGCGCATCAGCAGAACGAACTGCGCCGACTGGAGGTACAAACAGCAAGATGGAAGTATGCAAAAACTGCGTCGCTGTAAACAAGAGAAACCCCTCCGTGACGGCCTGTGGATCGCTGTGGATGCAGAACGCAGTCGTGTCCAAAAACGGCAAACGGAATATGACCACCGTCACCCCAGAGCGGCCCTGTGTGCCCTGGCTCCTGCTCGGGCAACATCTGACCCAGCCCCACCCACGCGGCGAGCTGTGCGCCCGTTGGGAGGTGCAAGGCGAGCGATGAGAGGGAAAGCAGGAGAAAGCGCCGGCGCTTTTGCTGCGCCGGTGCGGTCACAACCGCCCACAGTGCGGGCGGTTTCAGAGACGGAAGCTGACGCTTTTCTGCGGGCTGACATCTTCGATTGACGCTGATCCTTTAAAAAGCAGAGAAAAACGCCGTTATTGCAGAGTTTGCAATGACGCTATTACAGAGTAAGGGAGGTTTTACACAATGAATAAAAACAAGGACCGCCACACCGTCTGGCTGACAGATGAGGCCTGGGACAAAGTCAAGGATCACTACCGCACCGATAACTGCTCCACACAGAATGAGTACATCGAGAAAGCAATCCAGTTCTACTCCGGCTATCTCGATGCCGAACAGGCCGACAGCTACCTGCCCCGTGTGCTTGCAGAAGTGCTAGAGGGTAAGTTGGGTGCGCTGGGCGGCCGAATCGGGAAACTGCTGTTCAAGCTGTCAACGGAGGAGGCAATCATGGCACAAATCGTTGCCTACGGGTTCAATGTGGATCTGGACACGCTGAAAAAGGTACGGGTCAACTGTATCAAAGACATCAAAGAGACGAACGGCGAAGTCGATTTTGAGGCCGCCTACAAATATCAAAAGAGGCTCGACTGATGCAGGGACTGATCCAAAAGAGCGGCTACATCAAGCCGGGCGGCGGCGCCGGGAACTACGCGGAGTACATCGGTACCCGTGACGGTGTGGAACTGCTGAACGCCGGCGACCAGTACCTAAAGTACATCGCGGAGCGGCCCCGCTCTCACGGCCTGTTCTCCAACGTGCAAAATACTGATTTGGAAAAGACGATGCAGGAGGTGAACAGCCACCCGGCTTCCGTCTGGACGTTCATCTACTCCCTCAAGCGGGAGGATGCTGTCCGGCTGGGGTACGACTCCGCTGAGAGCTGGCGGAAGCTCCTCCTGGCTCACCAGACGGAGCTGGCGGAGGCGATGAAGATACCGCCTAACCAGTTCCGCTGGTGCGCCGCCTTCCACGACGAAAAGCACCATCCCCACATCCACCTGATGGTCTGGTCAGCAAACCCGAAGCAAGGTTATCTGACAGAGCAGGGTATCGAGATGATGCGCTCCAAGCTGACCAACAATATTTTTCAGGACGAGTTGCTGCACCTCTACAAACAGAAGGACCTGTCCTACCAGGAAGTGCGCGATACGGCGCAGGAGGCAATGCGCAATCTGATCCGAGAGATGAAGTCCGGAATCTGTGACTGTCCTGTCATTGAAGACAAGCTGTTCACCCTGTCCGAGATGCTCCAGGACGTCAAGGGCAAAAAAGTGTACGGCTACCTGACGAAACAGGTCAAGGCTCAGGTGGACGCCATCGTGGATGAGTTGGCCCAGCTCCCGGCGGTGGCGGAGTGCTATGAGGTCTGGAACAAACTGCGAGATGAGCTGGAGAACTACTACAAGGACAAACCCAGGGAACACCTGCCGCTGTCTCAGCAAAAGGAGTTCAAGTCGGTCAAGAATATGGTCATCCGTGAGGCGGAGCGGATTCGGTTGGACGAGATCACATTCGAGGACGAGCAGATGGTCGATGAATTGGATGAGGAGGAAGAAGTCCTGAACATCCACCCTCACTGGCGAGTGGTGAACGCATATCGGGAAGCCCGGTATGTCCTCTGCGATGACGATTCAACTTGGACAGAACAGGAGAAGGCCGTCCAAGTCCTGGAACAGCTCTGGGATGCTGGTTTCGCTGTGGCAGCGCATCAGTTGGGTAAGTGCTGGCGGGATGGCTTGGGTGTCTTGCCAGATGACGACAAAGCGGAGCTGTGGTTCCGCCGCTCCGCTGAGGCCGGGAATGATTTCTCCCAGTATGCGCTGGGCAAGCTGCTGCAAAGTAGGAAACGGGTTGAAGAAGCTGTCAACTGGTTTGAAAAAGCCGCCACGCAGGGCAACCAGTATGCCAGCTACCGGCTGGGGAAGCTCTATCTCCTGGGTGATGGTGCTCCAAAGAATACGGAAAAAGCCATCGAATACCTGACCCAGGCGGCTAAGAGCGGCAACCAATATGCGCAGTACGCACTCGGCAAGCTGTACTTGGACAGGCAAGATGTGGAACAAGCTCACTACTGGTTCACTCAATCCGCTACACAAGGAAACGAGTACGCTCAGTTCTTCCTGGATCGCTGGGATAACCTGAAACCTCCCTCGGTCATGCTGTCGGTCACTCAGTTGCTCCACCACATAAGTGAATTTTTCCAGGATAACTCTATTCCTCCTCAAGCCCCAGCAGGACAACAGGTTGATCGAAAGCTGCGGCTCAAAATCGGAGAGAAGAAGATTGCTATGGGGCACAAGGCAGATGATCACGAGGAGTACAACGGGCCGTCAATGTCCATGTGAGCACTCAAAAACTGCTGCGCAGTAAACAAGAGCAACCTATTAAATTTCTGATAACTCTGCTCAAAAGGGATGGCTATTCAGTTGCGATTGGGGTATTGTGTGTTGCTGCAAAGGAGGTTGATGAAAATGAGAAAAACTCTGGAAGATCTCTACTATGGCAACATCACACCCAATGAACAGCAGATGACTCCCGGCTCAGAAATGGAGAAGGCAGTAGCCCGTGTCGCCAGCTGCGAAAAGCAGCTCTTGGAGCGGCTTGAGGAAACTGAACAAGATGCTCTCACAAAGCTCATTCGGTCGCAGCATGAGATCAACAGCATCACAGCAGTCGAAAATTTCATCCTGGGCTTCCGGCTGGGCGTCAGGATCATGGCCGAGTGCATGGATGAGAATGACGGCGACATAAGGAACGGAGGTGGATAAGCGGTGGCAAAGAAACGAGCAAACGGTGAGGGCAACATCCGCAAGCGCAAGGATGGTCGCTGGGAGGGCCGGTACACTGCCGGCTACGATTCAGAAACCGGCAAGCGGATCATCAAGAACGTCCTCGGCAAGACGCAAGCCGAGGTCAAGGAGAAGCTCGCCCAGGCGCAGCAGGAGACATCTGGTCTGGATGTGGGCCGCAGTGAGGACTACACAGTGGCTACCTGGCTCCGCAGCTGGTACGAACTCTATGCCAAGCCCAACGTCAGGCCGGCCACAGCGGACCGCTACTACCTGATCATCGAGACCTACACCATCCCTCGGATTGGCAAAATCAAGCTCAACAAGTTAACCTCCCGTGATCTCCAAAAACTCTACAAAGACCTGATGGAGCGCGGCAGGATACAGAAGCGGAGCGGCAAGGGCAACCCTGGGCTGAGCAGCACCACTGTGAGAAGCGTCCACCTCACCCTCCACTGCGCTTTCGAGAGGGCTGTCAAAGAGAGACTGATTCCCCGCAACCCCACCGATGACTGCATCGCTCCCAAGGTGCAGAAGGTGGAAATGAAAACGCTCCTGCCTGAACACCTGAAAGCCTATTTAAACGCCGCAAACGCCAGAGGGGTACTCCCCATGTTCTACTTGGAACTGGTCAGTGGGCTGAGAAAAGGTGAATTGGTGGCGCTCCTCTGGAGCGACCTGGATGCAGAGCATAAGACGATCTCCGTCAGCAAGCAGTACGTCCGCAACCCTAGCGGCGCAGTGATGCTCTCCAGGCCCAAAACAGAGACATCTGTCAGGCAGGTATCCATCCCACAGGATGCAGTCGACCTGCTAATCCAGGAGCACGACAAACACCTGGACAATCCGTATATGTTCCCCTCGCCAGTGACCGGAGAGATGTACCACCCGGACTCAGTGGTAAAGCTCCATGAGAAAATCCTGAGGGACGCCGGCCTGGAGCACATTCGTTTCCATGATCTCAGACACACATTTGCGACTCTGGCCCTCCAGAACGGTGTAGATGTGAAAACCGTCTCCAGCATGCTGGGGCACTACGATGCGGGCTTCACCCTCCGCACCTACACCCACGCTACCCGGCAGCAGCAGAATCGGGCGGCGGAGACGATGGGAAATTTCATGGCACAGGTCATGTAAGCCAAAAAAGCGACGAAAACGCCAGACAGGAAAGCAGAACTTCCTGTCTGGTGCTCTCTGTCCCTCTTCGGGCATTTCGGCGTGTGGGTCACGGTGTGGGTCAACGAAAAGTCGCAAAAATAAATCGACCGAAAAAATTGAGAAAATAAGAGAAATCCCGCCAGAATCAATGGATTCAAGCGGGATTTTGGAGCTGCTACCCAGATTTGAACTGGGGACCTCATCCTTACCAACTGTCTTAACCATGTCTGTTGCATTTTAATGAAGCGCCGTAATCCTTGTGCGACAAGGGCTCCGCAGTTTTTATTTTTTGTATAGCTCCTTCAATTTCGCCGTTTCTAGCGTCCGTGGACGCTAAATGGACGCTAGAATCAGGGCCGCTCCAAGGGCGAGGACCGACGTTGCTTCTTGACCCAGGACGCTTTCACGTCCGGGGATTTTTTTATACCCTTTTCAAATTCGTAACCGATTGGGAATTTCAAGGTTTAGGATTTTCCCCGACCTCTCCATGTTCCTCCATAAATTTCTCCATAGCGGCTATGAAAATCGCATTCGGCGATGTACCATTCTTTTTACAGGCGACCTTGAACTGTTCGGCCTTGTCCCGCCGGACTTTGCAGCCCAGCACGGTCATATTGGCTGCATCCCACTTATTCCTCGACTTTTTCTGGCTTTCAGTCAGCATACTATATCACCCTAATATAGAATACCACAAGCTAAAACGGTTTAACAGTATCAAAATATCCAAAAGTTAAACCGTATTTTTGGTGAAGATTCCGATATTGTTAATACGGTTTAACCGTAGTATAATAACACTCGTAAGGCAGGGGCGGCCAGCCCCTTGCGAAAGGAGGGAGGATATGGACGAGATGTCAAACGCCGCTGAGGTCATTGAAAAGCTGGCACGGGAAGCCGAAAGGCTCCAGCTGCTCGAACTGGCCCGGAGCTGCAAAGACCTGGATGAGCTGATTAAAAAGCTCGAAGCGATGACAGCCAACAAGTAAAAAGGGTAGCGGAGCCCCTACCAAAGAGAACCGCTACCCAAACCCCAAAGGGGCAACCGGGAGCCTTACCCCGGCCGCCTCCATGATAACAGAGTAAGACAAAAAAAGCAAGGAGGCATTGACATGAAACTTTTGAAAAAGCGCGGCTACACCGGGACGGTTCGCAAAATTGTCACTGACAACAAGACCGAGGTGCTGGGCATCGTCGGCACCTTCAAAGACCTGATGGAGATTGGCGTTGTGGAGAGCGTCACGGATATCTCTCTGGACACCTGGCTCTGCATTCCCCATCCTGACCGGTGTTTTGACGGCCAGAATGGCATGGGTGCAACTCGCGAGGAAGCCATTCAGAACACCCTTTTTGTGAAAAAATCGTGGGAGGGTACTTTATGAAAGCAAAAGACGTTTTGAACATCTGGACCGGCTGGGATTCCCCTGATATCTTCGAGGTCCATGAAACGGCTCCCAATAGTCGATTCATTTCCCGTCACGATATGACGGGGGTGGAATTTATGGAAAGCCCTTGGGCAGAACGGAACCTGAAGCGGTTCGGGTCCCACGGAAAAGGAGCCGACGGAGTCTGGCGGCACTACATTGAGGTCGCCGCCAAGTAAGCCGAAACGGTCCGCCGACCCGTCGCTGGGAACAGCCCCATTAACAACCCGCAAGGCCGACAGCCACAGGCTGCCGCTGGTGCAAGTCCAGCCGCCCCCACTCCGGGGCGGGCGCTCATGGGTATACCCCACGGCACAGGGGGAGTCAATCGCCGCCCCTTTTACATATACGCACTTCGAAAACTGAACACAGAGCGGCAAATCCCCAAACACCTGAGAATTTGGCAAAAAAATCCCCCAATGCCAGAAGTCCAGCATTGGGAGCTGTTTGAGTGATATCACTTTTTCAGCGCGGCGGCCCGGGCCATAACGGCGGCCTCCTCCCGGGTCACAAAGTCTCGGGGACGGTAGCCGTCGGTGAGGCCCATCGCTTTGGCATCGACCAGCAGGTCGGGCATCCCGGCGGGCTGCTCCCGCAGCTCCTGGCGGTACCGCTCCATGAAGGCTTTCCACTCCTCATAGGTCACAGGCTTATCCTCCTTGTTGTAGTCTCTGGCGTCGACCAGCCAGTAGTTCCGCACCTCCTGGCGGAAGGTCTCCGGGTCTCCATT
>NZ_QWKI01000318.1 GCF_009911645.1 Pseudoflavonifractor sp. 60 | reverse complement strand
GACCCGTAATCAGGTCGCTCAGCTGGCGCTGAACACTCTGAAGTCCCCTGTGGTTCAGGCTGACAAGAGCGGTTCTGACATCGTGATCGGCTCCGGCGACACCGCCGTGACCATCACTGGCCAGTCCAAGTATGTTGTCACCGCCAGCAGCGAGCCCTACGCCCGTGCTATCAAGCAGAATCAGGCCGACGACCACACCATCACTGGCGAGGCTGGTTATATCATTGAGCTGGGCGAGAAGCTGTATAATGGCCAGCTGAAGCTGAACGATGACGCTGTGGATGAGTTTGGCCGTCCTGCCAACTACTGGGAGTACAACGCCAAGAAGATGGGGACCTATGTGAAGAGGGATCTCATTCAGGCCGAGTACACTGAGAAGGTTACTGGTAAGATGCTGTTCACCGAGCTGGGCCGCGACCTGGTGAACGACATTGACACCCAGACCAAGGCTGGCAAGTTTGACTACACCCTGTCCATCTACATTGATGGCGAGGCTGTCCTGCTGGACAACAAGACGACCACCTCTACCGAGCTGCTGAAGGATGTTGCTTTTGATATCAGCGACATTACCAACAGCAATACCGATGGCGTTGGCGGCACCGGCAACGGCGTTCTGACTCAGGTCTTTGTGGACAGTCAGTATGGCCGCGAGTCCGGCAGTGGCAAGGGTGTTATCATCTCCATTATGAACACCTATCTGGCTATTGCCAACAAGGACTACGATTCCAAGAAGGACGAGGTTGAGGTCGAGGTCTATAAGATTGACGACAGAGACCCCTCTTCCAGCAAGTATGTCTATGCCAAGACTGGCTACAGCAGCACTGAGAAGAAGTTCTTCACTGAGGATATCAAGGTCAGCGGCGACCGCTTCGACATTGAAGATGTGAAGAAGGACGACAAGTTCCTGGTTACCGTTGCTGAGGGCGAGATTCAGAGCATGGTTACCCCTGAGATTGCTTCCGAGGTCACTCTGAACTCCTTCAAGCGGAATGACTGGGTCAAGAACGACGATGTGCAGTACGACTACGCTTCCACCGCTCAGTACGACGACGACGTTCTGGACATCTATGATAACATCAACATGAAGGATGTTACCTACAATGTCATTCTGGACCAGTACGGCTATCTGATCGGCATCGAGCTGAACGAGGCCATTGCTCAGTACGTCTTTATGACTGGTATTGATCTGGGCACCAGCAATCTGAGCCGGAAGAACGCTGACGCTAATGTCATCTTCACCGACGGCACCATGAAGACCGTCACTGTGAACACCGACAAGAGCGAGCTGGCCAGCTCCCCCAAGAAGGAAGATGGCACCTCTGAGGCTTACACCATCACCGGCGGCGGCGACAAGCTGGACAAGATGTTTGGTAACGGTACCGCCAACTTCTCTCAGGTCAATCGCTGGTTCACCTACACTGTGGACGCTGACGGCGTTTACACTGTGAAGGAGGTGGGCAACAATTCTCAGGCCCGTGAGGACGGTTACCGCACCGCCAAGAAGATTGCCCAGAGCTTCATTGATGCTGACACCTATAGCAACGACAAGTTTGATGTGAATGGCAAGAACCGTTCCCTGGACGGCTCCAAGGTTAAAACTCCCGCTGGCGACTTTAACAAGGTTTACGGCAATGCTGACAGCATTTACATCAATGCTAAGCTGACTGACATCAACGATAAGAATTCCAACGCCAAGCTGATCGTTGAGAAGGTTGACTCTGTGACCACCGGCATCGACAATGTCGACTTCACCGTTGAGAACATCACCGATGCCAACAATCCTGGCGATGAAGCCTACGTGCTGTACAACAACGATGGCTACATCATTGCTGCTGTCATCCTCAACGCTGAGGACAACGGCACCTCCGCCAAGTATGCCTATGTCACCAGCGGCATCAAGCAGGAGGACTACCTGGGCAGCAACACCTGGCGCTGGGGCGTTGACGCCATCATCGACGGCGAGAAGGTCCGTCTGACTGAGGTCAACGATTCTCAGGAGTATATCAAGGAAGGTATGCAGGGCAAGTGGTATGACGTGCGCTTTGACAAGGACGGCAATGTGTCCAGCATCAAGGCCAACGATAACACCACAACCAAGCCCGCTCCCATTAACTTCACTTATGTTGATCCCGCCACTGGCAAGAACGACAAGTATATCACCAACGTTCATAACGTCGCCCGCGCTACCAACGGCGTCAACGGCGATGGTAAGGGCGGTACGCTTGTTACAGACGACGCTGGTATCTACCATGGTGAGAAGTTTGAGGACTTCACTGAGAAGCTGAGCAGCCTGCTGCTGTATCAGGACTTCCGCTGCAACAGCCACGCCGCTGGTTCTGGCGTTGGTACGCAGGGCACTGCTAAGCTGACCTACAAGAACATGACCCTGTACACCGATACTAAGGCCACTGCTGGTCTGGGTATCAGCCCGAGCACTAAGATCATTGTGATCCTGTCCAAGAGCCACAATGACGGCCTGTATGACACTATTTCTGATACCTTTACTGGCGACTCCGGCATGAAGGACGCCCTGAAGATGCTGGACAGCAACGAGAAGGCCTTTGACGGCTGGTTGGGCGCTGTGATTAAGGATGGCATTGCCACCAGCATCATCCTGCACGACCAGGCCGGCGACAAGGATAAGCAGGGTACCACTCCTATTGTTCCCGATGAGAAGCCCGGCGTTGAGACCACTCTGAGCGTTGTAAGCGGCACTGATGGTGTGTCTTTCACCACTAGCAATGTTTCGGCCTACAACAAGGACGACGAGGCCCTGCGTGGCTCCGCGATCCGCGGCGGCGTGCGCTACAACGTGAAGACTGCTGAGGACATCACCATCGATTTGCCCAAGCTGAATGCTAATCAGAAGTATCATGTTGTCGCTGCTCCCGCTGCCAACGTGACTGGTCTGCCCGCCGATGGCAACCTTGAGGGCGAGACCCTGAACATCAAGCTGGCTAACGGCGCTGCTACTCTGACCGTCACTGT
>NZ_QWKI01000317.1 GCF_009911645.1 Pseudoflavonifractor sp. 60 | reverse complement strand
TCAAGCGGTATGTCAGGCTGGTCAACGGGGCCAGAGCGTCGGAGTGGCTGCCCAAGGGGGTGTTCTTCACCAACCGGAGGGAGCAGGAGGACGGCCTGTGGTCCATTGAGGCCTACGACGCCATGCTCAAGGCGGATATCACCTGGACGCCTAAGCTCACCTTCCCCTGCACCATGGAGCAGGCCGCCCGGGATATCGCCGCCGCCATGGAGGTGGAA
>NZ_QWKI01000316.1 GCF_009911645.1 Pseudoflavonifractor sp. 60 | reverse complement strand
CAAGGGAGCTGAATGAGGAATGCCCGCCAGGGCGTTCCAAATGACGCGGACTTTGCGCCGACGAGGGGAGGTGGTGCAGATGTGGAAAAAGAACTGGCTGTTCAAAGCAGCCTGTTTCCTGGCAGGTACGGCGATTCTCATGTACCTGTCTACCATAAATGCGTGTTAGCCGCCCGGCTGGTCCCCGAGCGGCTAACGGTCAGTTAGTTCAATCATAGGGCCTACCGCCGTAACAGCGCCCTTTGTTTTATTATACCTGCCCGCCCCTGTTTTGTCAAGACGATGAAACGGGGGCGGTTTTTTGTCAGACAAATTTTATGTGGGCCTGGACCTGACTGGCTGCGCGGACAACGGCAAGCGGCCGCCCATCACCAGCGTGACCATCCAGGTGGACGGGGAGAATACCATCACCGCGGGGACCTATACCGGTC
>NZ_QWKI01000315.1 GCF_009911645.1 Pseudoflavonifractor sp. 60 | reverse complement strand
TGCGCGCTTTCATCACCCGGAGCCTGGGGGAGATGGCCGCTCAGATTACCACGCTGACGGGCCGGGTGGAGGCGCTGACCCAAAAAGTGGACGAGATATCCAACAAGGTCACCCAGCTGGACAGCCGGGTGACAGCGTTAGGAGGTTGATTATGGCAGACAGCAACATTGGCGCACTGCCCCAGGCGGAGCAGCTGGAGGACGACTCCCTCCTGGTGGCGGAGCAGCAGGGCCAGGCGGTGAAGGTCACCGGGGCACAGTTTAAGGAGTTTGGCCGCCAGGCAGTGGTGGGACAGGTCCAGAGCTATGTGGACCAGGCCCGGGCGGCAGCCAACCAGGCCGTCTCCGCGGTGAGCGCCGTTACAGAGATGACGGTGGAGGCCCAGGCCAGCCAGGAGGCCAGCGTCACCAAGAGCACCAGGGCGGGCAAGGTCCACCTCACCTTCGGCCTGCCCCGGGGGGAGCAGGGTGTTCCCGGTCCTGAGGGACCTGTGGGGGCGCGGGGGCCCCGTGGCGAGACGGGGAAGGGGCTGGATATCCTGGGCTACTACGAGACCCAAGCGGCTCTGGAGGCGGCTGTGACGGCCCCTGAGCCTGGGGACGCCTACGGGGTTGGGACCGAGGCCCCCTTCGATATCTTCGTCTTTGACGGCGTGTCGGGGACCTGGAAGAACAACGGCCCCCTG
>NZ_QWKI01000314.1 GCF_009911645.1 Pseudoflavonifractor sp. 60 | reverse complement strand
AATCCGAAATTTTTGCTATGGTGCATACGTAATATCATGCCCGGTCAGCCGGGACAAGAAAGAAATCGGCAAGGGGGCTACCCCCTTGCCCCGCAGGGGACCCTGCGGGGCAAAATTCCCTCTTTGCCGGAACTGGAGGAATTATGACTAAGCAAGAACTCATCGAACGCATGGCGGATAAAACCGGCCTGACGAAGAAAGACTGCGGCACGGCCCTGGACGGCTTTCTGTCCGCCGTCACGGAGGCCCTGCAAGCTGGAGACGCAGTGAAGCTGACCGGGTTTGGCAGCTTCGAGGTGAAGCACCGGGCGGCAAGAACGGGGCGCAACCCGCAGACGAAAGAAGTAGTAGAAATCCCGGCGCAGACCGTCCCGGTGTTCAAGGCGGGAAAGGGTCTGAAAGATAATGTGGCTGGTTGACAGAAGGAATCAGCAAGGGGGCGCGCCCCCTTGCTCCGTCCATATGGACGGAGCAAAATCCCTCCCTGCCTAACTTGGTTTTACGCGCTCAGAGGGATTTCGGATGGGGGGTATACCCCCCATCCCCGTAGGGGAACCCCTACGGGGACAACTCCTTCCCGCAAACAAATCGTTTGAAATTCAACACGGAGGTTATGACCATGAAAAAGAGATTGCTGGCCTGTT
>NZ_QWKI01000313.1 GCF_009911645.1 Pseudoflavonifractor sp. 60 | reverse complement strand
GCTGACAAGTCTGCTCCCTCTCCCGGCCCTGGCGGCGCCGGACGGGCAGGACGGCGATGACCTGCCGGCGGAGCAGTTTAACCTCGCCCCCGGCGGCACCTACTGGTTCGACCTGTCCGAGACGGGCCTTCTGGACCTTCTGGCCAATGGAGCGGTGGTAAATGCCGACCTGCCGGACCCCTCCCTCCACTGGGTGCCCTTTACCTATGCGGGGACGGTCAATGCCTACTCCCGCGAATTGGAAGGCGTAAGCACTGACAATGATGTAAAACCCTACGACCACAGCCTGTTTATCGCGGATTACAATGTGATACATATGGTATCTTGGAAGGAATTGGCGTCCCCAAACTACGACTTTATTTTCGGAAAGTACTACAACAGCAACTACGTGCCGTACCACATGCGGTCGCCGTCGGCGGGGAGCGATTGCGATGGTGAGCGCGGCGACCCGCCATCCAACGAGTGGGATAGAATCCTGGACAAAAATCCTGATTATATCAAAACCTTGGACGGTATTTTCTCCTGGGGGCAGGATGCCTTGTTAAAGCTTCCGCAGGATATGTGTGTGGTTCGTGGGTATCTCTCGGCCCGCTACTGGAACGGCGCCGATGCAGCGACTCGGTACGCGGACGTCGGCTTCCGCCCCGTCCTTGAGCCCCTGAACATTCCAGGGTCGAGCTTTGCTGATTTTAAGGTTGTCACGCTGG
>NZ_QWKI01000312.1 GCF_009911645.1 Pseudoflavonifractor sp. 60 | reverse complement strand
AAAGGGCCCGATCAACATCGTGGTCAATAAGCATGATATCTTCACCGCCCCCAGCGCCGAGGGCCTGACCCGCCCGGTGGGGAACGGCGGGACTTACCTCATGTGGGAGGACGAGTACGGCAGGCTCCATGCGCCGGGGGACGATGTCCTGGATGACGTCACCGAGCTGACGGCCCAGTGGGACCAGCACCCCAGCCTTGAGCCCAGCGAAACCTACTGGTTTGACCTGTCCGAGGAGGGGATTCCGGAAACAACAAACGGCAGCCTGCCGGACCCCTCTCTCCATTGGGTGCCCTTTACCTATACGGGGACGATTGACGCCTACAGGCTGTACGACTTGAGGCCCCAAAACGAATACGACCACAGCCTGTTTATCGCGGATTACAATGTGATACATGCGGTATCTTGGGCGATCTGGAAGGAGAAGTACCCCGACAAAGACTCCTTAATTTACGAAAACAACCACACCATCAACGGCATATTTTACTGCATGCGGGCGCCGTCGGCGGGGAGCGATTGGGATGGTGAGCGCGGCATCCCGCACTCCAACGAGTGGGATAGAATCCTGGACAAAAATCCTGATTATATCAAAAACTTGGACGGTATTTCCTCCTGGGGGCAGGATATCCCGTCAGATTCTCCGGGTAGGTATGCGGTTCGTGGGGGTCTCGATGCCCGCGACTGGGATTACGCCGATCCAGCGACTCAGTACGCGGATATCGGTTTTCGCCCCGTCCTTGAGCCCCTGGACAGTCCAAAAAGCCCTGATGATTTGAAGGTTGTCACGCTGGACCTGAACGGCGGCAGCATCGGCACGGAAAAGGGCCCGGTCAACATCGTGGTTGCGAAGGGCCGCGATTTCACCGCCCCCAGCGCCGAGGGCCTGACCCGCCCGGTGGGGAGCAGCGGGACTTACCTCGCGTGGAAGGCCGAAA
>NZ_QWKI01000311.1 GCF_009911645.1 Pseudoflavonifractor sp. 60 | reverse complement strand
GAACAGCAGCTACACCACCGAAGCGGCGGTCTTGAGCATGAACGGCTGGCAGTACCGGTGCGTCGTGACCAACAGCGAGGGGCGAGCGGAAAGCAATCCGGCCACCCTGACCGTGCGGAAGGCCGCGCCCCCCGAGGCCGTGCCTCTGCACCTGAACATCGCCAACCACCTGGAGAAAACCTATACCGTTCTGCTGTCCAACCTGCGGCCCCAGCTCCCGCCGGGGGCCAGCTGGGAAAACGTGACCTATGAGCTGACGAAAGTCGCCTTCACCCAGGAGGGGTATTACACGGCGGGCACGGCAAAAATCGTCCCCGGCGA
>NZ_QWKI01000310.1 GCF_009911645.1 Pseudoflavonifractor sp. 60 | reverse complement strand
GACGGGGGATATATCCTCCAGAGCCGCCCCCTTTCCCTGGATAGGGAAAGGGCGGGGGGATAGGGTCGAACCGCTTCTTCTCAAATCGCTATCTTTCCACGGCTGATATGTGGACAATTGGCAATTTCAACGCCTTGCCCCGCAAGGGTTTCCGGCCTTGGTTTCATAGGGGCTGGTATAGTATCATTCCCCAGGCCCGATTTATCGGGATACTGTCAACAATTTGAATTTATGGGAGGTATCTATGAACGGTAAAAAATCAACGTTTTGCAGCCTCCAAAGTCCGTCAACTGTGGTTGTGGGAAAGAAACGTGTTCGGAACACGCTGCTCCATGTTTGGCTGTCTCCAGATGAACGGGCAAAAATCCAGGAGCGCATGGCGGATGTGGGTATCCGCAACCTTTCAGCCTATGTGCGGAAAATGGCCCTCAACGGCTATGTGCTCCACGTTGACCTCGCTCCCGTCAAAGACATTGTTTCTCTGCAAAGGCGGTGTGCGAATAACCTCAATCAAATCGCGGTCCGAGAGAATATCAACGGCGGGGTTTACCCGGATGAAATCAAGGCCCTGCAAAAAGATTATGCGGACTTATGGGGGCCGCTTTCCGAACTGCTGGAGAGGCTTTCGGAGGTGGTTGCGCTGTAAGCGCGTAAGGCCCAGGAGCAAAGCGACGGGCCGCAGACAGGGAGGCCTCTGGACACGGTGTCCAGAGGCCTCCGGCGGGTTTGGGGTGCAACCTCAACAAGCATTTTCGCAAGGCGAAAATGGTGAGTGTGTTGACACTCGCCCTGCTTGCCGTTTAGCGCGTCCTCCGGAAACGGTGCAAAAATGGAGTAGTGCTTTTAGCGTGTGATAACCATTCACAAGGTTTATCCAAATTTTATTTTTAAGACCAAAGTAGTATTGACAAGAGATTAAGACTGTGGTAGTATATGAGCGTGGCCACTACCACAGTCTTAAAAAGGAGGTGTTACCAAATGGACATTAAGCTGTTTGCTTCTGAACTGAAAGTGATGTCCGTCCTTTGGCGCGATGGCGACGTTCCCGCGAAACATATCGCCAAACTGCTGACCGAGGAATTGGGCTGGAATGTAAATACCACCTATACCCTGATTAAGCGTTGCATTAAAAAGGGGGCTATTGAACGCTCCGAACCCGGTTTCATATGTCATGCGCTTGTACCGCAGGCGGAAGTACAGGAGGCGGAAACAAACGAGCTGATCGACAGGGTATATGACGGCTCTGCCGACAAGCTGTTCGCGGCTTTGCTGGGGCGAAAAAAACTGAGTGCCGAGCAAATTGAAAAGCTGAAACAGATTGTTGGGGATTTGGAATGAGGTGGTGCAAATGAGCCTATTGCAAATGAGCTTTGCGGGGGCCGTGATGATTTTGGCAATCACCATCATACGCGCCCTGGCGATCAGCTTACTGCCCAAAAAGACTTTCCTGGCACTTTGGGGGATAGCGGTTGCGCGGCTGTTGCTCCCGTTCTCACTCCCCTCCACGTTCAGCGTATATTCGCTGATAGGCAGTCAAACTTCCGGGATTGCCGCAACAAAAGTCCCACAGATTGACAAGGTATTGCCGATTGATACGATAGGGCAAATGGCTACTATGCCCGGTGATATTGGCAATACCACAAGTACCGTTTCTATTTGGGGAGCTGTTTGGGCCGCTGGTACACTGATCTGCGCTATGGTTTTTGCAATAGCGTATTGGAAGTGCCGACAGGAATTTCAAACTTCCCTGCCAGTGAAAAACGACTTCATCAAAAACTGGCTGAACGCCCACCAACTGAAACGTCCGATTTCTATTCGACAGTCCAGCCGGTTTTCTGCTCCGCTGACTTACGGCGTATTCCGTCCCGTGATTTTAATGCCCATATCCACTGATTGGGAAAACACAAAGGCGTTGCAATATGTTTTGGCGCATGAGTATGTGCATATCCGGCGTTTTGACAGCATCACAAAATTGGTGTTGATTGCGGCGCTGTGTGTGCATTGGTTCAACCCCTTGGTTTGGGTGATGTATATTCTTGCTAACCGGGATATTGAGCTATCCTGCGATGAGGCGGTTGTCCGCCTTTTCGGGGAAACAACAAAGGCGGCTTATGCGCGGGCGCTGATCAGCATGGAAGAAACAAAAAGCGGCTTTGCTCCACTGTGCAACAATTTCAACAAAAATGCGATAGAAGAAAGGATAACAGCAATTATGAAATTCAAAAAGGCATCAATTTTCTCGCTCGCTCTGGCCCTGGCCTTGGTTGTCGGTGTAACTACTGCCTTTGCAACCTCCGCTATTGCTACGGCTACTGACAATACGAGCAATATTCCCTCTGAGCTGACAAATCCGGCCTATGATGACGCAGCATTGGTGCGTGATAATATCAATGCTGTACCGCCCGGCGTAACTGGAAATCAGGATAAAAATGAAACCGTAATTCCTGAAAAGTATATGGACATGGATGGTGCGCTCAATTATGAACTTGGAGAGGAACCCGAAGATTTGAACGCCCCCGCCAATGTAGCAAATACTACTTTGCTTTCAGTCAGCCACGATGACGAGCGTAAACATACCCCGGAAGAATGGGCAAAAATCCTCGACCTGATTGACGAGGGCAAGGTGTTTTGGGAAGATTGACCTGAGCTTTCAACCGAGCAAACACGGCATAATAAAAAAACCGTTGTTTTGGCGGCTGAAAACTGGTGCGCCCTAAACAGAAAATAAGAGCCTTGCGGCGGTTTTGAAATAACAAATTTCAAAGCCGCCGCTTTCTTTTGAAAAAATGGAAAACGGAGGGTGTGTTAAAGTCGCCCATTTTTAAGGACACGGCGGTATCCGGGAGGTATCGTCATGTCCTTTTCTTATAGTTTGCTGTCAAAAAAAGCCCACCCTCTCTAAAGGGAAGCCCTGGCCGTAACTGCGAAAAATGTAATATTCTGTCGCCCCGGTACGTCCGTGTAGCCTTGCGCTATGCGGGCGTTTTTCTATCCAGGCGGTGCTTCTGGACACCGTGTCCAGAGGCCCGCTGCCGTTCCCCGCCCCTCCATTTCGATCTGTCCCTTTCCGCCAACATCGAAATGGAGGTTACATATGACAACCATCAAATTGAACCGCTACTATCCCCACATGACCGAAAATATCACCCTGGAAGTCTCCGACGAGATCGCCGTTGTGCTCTCTGCCGGGGGCCGTCAGTGTGACAGCTACAAGCGCCGCAAGCGGGAGCATAACGAGTGCTCCCTGGACGCTGACCCCGGCTTTGAGCCGGATGTGATGTTCCCGCCCCTGACTCCGGAGGAAATCATTCTGGACGAGGAAAACCGTTCTGTCCTCTACGCCGCTCTTGACCAGCTCCCGCCCATCCAGGCCCGGAGAGTGTATGCCCATTATATCTTGGGCAAGAAGAA
>NZ_QWKI01000309.1 GCF_009911645.1 Pseudoflavonifractor sp. 60 | reverse complement strand
CTGGGCGCGCGCACCTATACCCCCGGTACCCAGGCCCAGACCATCGCCAACGGCCAGTATCTGAGCGGTGTCCAGACCATCCAGGGGGACCCCAACCTCACCTCCGGCAACATCAAGAAGGGAGTCTCCATCTTCGGAGTGGCCGGCGCGGTGGAGCAGAGCTTTCTGGCCACGCTGACCGTCACCGCCGACGTGGGGGCCGTGGTCACCGCCACCCACTCCGGCGGGGCCCAGGTGGAGGCCCTTTCCACCACCGGCACCGTAACCCTGGAGCTGCCCCTGGAAGGCCAGTGGACCGTCACCGCCCGTCGGGGCGTGGCACAGTACAATTCCGTGACCATTGAGGTCTCTTCCCGGTACGCCGCCGCCCTCACCGCGGAGGTGCATATTGAGTATTACTCCGCTGGAACACCTCTCAGTTCAGGCCGCGACCGCTTGGCTGCAGCTGCTGTGGGAGACTATGTTTTGTTTGCTGGCGGGCATTCCAATGGCGGCTCCTTTCATGCAATGGATGCTTATAGCATGAATCTGGTCCACAGTACCCCATCCTCCCTTAATGCCGGTAGATATTCTCTCGTTGCAGCAGCAGTTGGCAATTTTGCCCTGTTTGCGGGAGGGTACAACGGTACTCCCAAAAGCGATGTAGAGGCATACAGCGCTAGCCTGACCCGCAGCACAAAAACACCTCTCAGCGAAGGGCGGTATGGCGCGGCGGCAGCAACAGTTGGTAATTTTGCCCTGTTCGGCGGAGGGAATCTGGAAGATTATACTTATTCCAGTATCGTGGACGCATATGACGTCAATCTGACCCACAGCATACCCACGCCATTTACTCAGCCCGTGGGACGCCATGCAGCAGCTGCTACAGAAAACTATGTACTGTTTGCGGGCGGCGAAACCACAACAGTATACGCATACAATGCCAGTCTGACTCGCAGTACTCCAACACAGTTGAGCGAACGGCGCATTGATCTTGCCGCTGCAAGGGCAGGAAATTATGTTGTGTTTGCTGGCGGAAGTCGGTATTCAGCCTCTGCTGCCGCAGAGGCATATGATATGTTTCTTACCCGCATAACAGCTGAAGCTCTCCAGGTTGCCCGAGGCCGCATGGGCGCTACAGCCGTTGGCGGGCACGCCCTGTTTGGCGGCGGATACACCACAACTGGAACCCCCAACGCTGCATCGTCTCGTTATTTTTCCGCTGCTATGGACGCCTATGACCCATACCTGACTCATACAACGCCCACCAGCCTGAAAACAAACCGTCCTGGGGCTGCTGCAGCAACAGTTGGAAATTACGCTTTGTTGGGCGGTAGGTACAGCTATTCAAGTGCGGTTGATATTTATCGCTATGTGTAAAGGAGATTCCTATGGCAATCTATGTAAATGGCAAGAAGGTGGCCGGGGCTAGGGGGCGGCAGGGACCCAGGGGGGATACCGGTCCCCAGGGCCCTCAGGGAATACCGGGGCCGCAGGGTTCTCAGGGACCTCCCGGAGCACAGGGACCGCAGGGGGAACAGGGGCCCCAAGGCATTCAGGGGGAGGTTGGCCCTCAGGGTCCCGTCGGGCCGCAAGGTGAGCAGGGTCCCAAGGGAGAGCCCGGCCCTCAGGGACCCCAGGGAGAGCAAGGCCCCCAGGGGGAACAGGGACCGGCGGGCCGGGACGGGAAGGACATTCCTCTGGTCAAGCTGACCCAGGACGAGTACGACGCGCTGGAGAGACGCGACCCTGGCACCTTCTATCTGATCCCGGAGGACTGACATGATCTGCATTGACGGCAAAAAAGTGAAAAAGTGTTTTCTGGGGGATGAGACAATTGGAAAAGTATACCTGGGGGACGATTTAATCTTTCAAAAAGTATCCAGACTGCCCGCCGGGTATACAGAGCTGGAGTATATCAGCAATCCTAATCTCGGATACATTTCAAATTTTGGGCTGGCCGCTGCATCGGCTCCTTTTGGCAACAAAAAGTTTGAAATATCCATGAAAATCAATGACCCTTACAATTCTGCTTATAGTAGTGGAGCATATATTTTCGGCGCATATTGCAGTTATAAAACTTCTTCATCTGCATCTGCGACCACAATACAAACAGAACATGGGCTGTACTACTCAACTAGAGGCACCATAAATAATGTGGGCGGGGGCTCAATCTCAATTTCCGATATGATTGGGGATGTTTTAAATATAACATGGGACTATATAAGCAAAACACTTACAGTCAACGGAAAGGGTCCAGCCTCAATTACTGCGCCAAGTAAGATGAGTAAGAGTATTGCTCCGGCGTTATTTGCTTCCCGTCTTGCGTCCTATACAGTCAACTCTTTAACCTCTACTATATATAGGTTGATGATAAACTGCAATTTATATTCTCTGAGAATCTATCAAAATGATGCAATTATAAACGAATGGGTCCCTTGCATCAATCCGGACGGGCTTGTCGGAATTTACGACCTGGTAACCGGAGATTTTCAATCCAGTGGAGACGCGACAAAGCCTTTGGTTGCGGGCCCCACTATTTGAAAGGAGACATGAAAAATGGCACGCTACCAAATCTGGAACAAAACCGACTCCATCATAACCCCCAGCGGGGCGCAGTTCACGGCTCAGGAGTGGGCGGACCGCTATCCCTGGGCGAAGCTGCCGGGGGTTAAGATGGTCATCACCGCGCCGCCCATCAACGGCGGCTGCGCCATGGAGTACAGCGCCACCATGGCTCACTACAAGAAGGCCGGTGCGGCCATCACCGATGGCATGACCGACCAGGAGGTGCTGGCGGCCATTGAGGACTTTGAGGACAATCCCCCCGACCCCGGCCCCAGCGTGGAGGAGCGCACTGCCGCCGCCCTGGAGTTTCTGGCCCTGAACAGTCTGCCCGACGAGGTATAAGGAGGTACTTATGAACTACGATATCATCAAGCGCAACTTTGACCGCAAGCTCTGGAGCGCCGCCATGGTGCGCTCCGCCGTGAAGAAGGGGGTCATCACTCCGGAGCAGTTCCAGGAGATCACCGGGGAGCGCTACTCCCAGGAGGGCTGACGGCATGGACGAGAACATCAACGCGATGAAAGCAGCCGTGGCCGCCGCAATCGGGGCGCTCACCGGCCTGTGGGGCTGGCTGGGCTGGCTGGTGGTATTTTGGGTGGGCTTCATGGCGCTGGATTATCTGTCCGGCACTGCCGCCGCCTGTAAGGAGGGCAGTTGGTCCTCCGCCCACGCCCGGGAGGGTATCTGGCACAAAGCCGGCATGATCGTGGTGGTCCTGGTGGCCGCCGGCGCGGACCTGCTGATTGAGATTGTGCTGCTCAATCTACCCGTACTGGCTCTGCCCATCCAGTACCCCGGCCTGGTGTGCCCGGTGGTGCTGGTGTGGTACATCGTCACGGAGCTGGGCTCCATCACCGAGAACGCAGTTGCAATGGGCGCGCCCGTCCCCGTCTGGCTGGTCAAGCTGCTGGCCATGAGCAAGAGCGCCGTGGACAAGGCAGGGGATGCGCTGGGCAAGGAGGACGGGGATGAATAAACAGCCGGTGTCTTACCTTCAGACCGACCCCCGGTGGAGGGACAAGCCCTACCAGGTAAAGGGTGAGACCGCCACGGTGGGGGGCTCCGGCTGCGGTCCCAGCTGCGCGGCTATGGTCATCGAGACGCTTACCGGCCAGACCTGCACCCCGCTGGATGCCTGCAATTGGTCGGT
>NZ_QWKI01000308.1 GCF_009911645.1 Pseudoflavonifractor sp. 60 | reverse complement strand
GGATATACCGCTGTACCTGCTTGTAATTCATGCCGTTGCGTTCCCCCACGATTTCCGTGGAGCGTTTCCCCACGTCCTTCGCGTCATCGCCCGCCAGCTTTGCCCCCTGGTGGCTGATGGCCTCCACCTGCATTTTTAAGGACTGCGCTTTCTCCATCGGCAAAATCTTTTCCCGGTGGCGCAGGTTGTCGTCCGTCATCGCAAGGACAGCCTCATCGTCCGTCATGTTGCGGACGATACACGGCATATTGGCGAACCCGGCCAGCTCACTGGCCCGCTGGCGGCGGTGGCCCGCGATGATTTCATAGCCCCCGCCCTCGCGGGGACGCACCAGTGCGGGCTGGTGTACGCCGTTGTCCTTGACGGATGCTACAAGCCCTTTCATTTCCGCATCGTCCCGCACACCAAAAGGATGGTCTTTGAACGGGAACAGCTCCGAAAGTTTGAGATATACGATCTCTTCCTTTTCAGCGCGGGTCGCGTCACGGGGCTGGGACGGTGGCTCCGGCGCAGGAGCGGCGGGGGCTTCTTCCTTTACCGTGGCGGTCTTTCCGCCCTTGCCTTGGGACATTTTGTCTCGAGGTGGGGACGGGGGCTTGTCGGGGGCCGCCTTGTCAGCCTTGGGTGGGCGGCCCTTGCGGGCCCCCGTCCCTCCCGGTTCGCCGGGCCCCGCTTTTTCTTCCTTGGGCTTGCGGCCCCGCCTGGCTTTGGGCTTTTCCGGCTCGGACGCTTTTTCCCCGGTGGTCTTGCCCTTTTTGGCGGGCCCCTTATCCTGGGCGGACTTATCTTCCGGGGCCGGGGTGGGTGGCTGTTCCGGTTCGGGCGGCTCGTTCTTTTCCACCTCCGCACGTCCCGCCGCCCGCTGCTCTGCCATGAGCTTTTCAATCTGGTCAGCGGATACACTCACCTCGCCGGGGGCCCCAGCAGGAGCATCCTGGGCGGGCGCATCCACGGCGGCCTGCTCGGGAATGTTCTCCGGGGCCGGGGGCTCCGGCGCGGGTGTTTCCGGGGCAGGAGCATCCGCCGGGCCAGTATCGAACAAGCTGGGCTGGGGATTTTCCTCCGGGCTCACGTTCAATTTTTCGTCTGCCATTCGTTACCTCCTTTTTTAATTTCGTGAATGTTGCACAAATCTTGTGCTAAAACTTTGTTACTATTTTTTCGCCTCCCTCCCGGCTATCCACGCAAAAAAGCCGCCCGTTTTTTAGGTAGGTGTCCGTAAAACAGTAATCTGAGAAAATTACATTCACGGCATCTGTCAGGCAGGATTGGGCGAACAAAAAGAGGGCAGAGAATGGGAATTCATCCATTCTCCGCCCTCTTTTTACATTTAGGCCGCCTGTTTACCTCTTTTTTCGCTTCCGCCTCTGCGGGGCAGGAACCTTGCCCCGCCTGCTGATATGCTTCTTCATGTGCTCGGACTTGTTCAGAATTCCTATCAAAGTCACAAATTCTTCTTTCGTCAATGAATCATAGTCAATCTCAAGCTGCGACAGGAGTGCTCTTACTATTTTTTCCTCCTTACTCCCTTCACAGTTGAGAGCCGCTTCCAGTTGACGTACTGCTTTCTCTGCCGGTGACTCCGTATCAGCGTCAGCGGTAGTGGCATCGGATTTGTGCGCCTCTCGAATATCCCGAATGATGGGCCGCAGATCCTCAAAAATCACATGAGCGAAGTAATCATCCTCATCTATCTGGACCAACTCCAACGTGCGCATATTCAAATCATTGTCATCCAGGCCCGCACGTTCCATCAATACTTTGCGCTCGGTTTTGAGAGCGGTGTTGTTATTGCGGATGTGCATGCTGGCAATCCGGTCAACATATATTTCCAGGTCAAGCATAAACCGCCGGAAGTCACCGTGGGCGGCAAGCTCACAAAGCAGCCGGTTGTTAATCCTGCCGCTTTTTAATAGCTCGATCATTTCATCACTCAAACGCAGATCATTCAAATCTGCGTTTGGGTGATTTTTCATAACTGACAAGCCCAGCAGGTAGTCCGTAGTCACACCATAGAACTCCGCCAGTCTGACAACAGCCCAGTGGCTGATGTCTTTTGTGCCTTCTGCTTCATAGCTGCCCAGCGCGGATTTTGAAATGCCGGTCTGCTTCTCAAGCTGTTCCAGCGTCAGCTTCCAATCCTTCCGCAATTCCCAAAAACGCTCGTGCATGCTCTGCTTAGCGTCATCCATATCATTCCCTCCTCTGCAATTATACCGTCTCTTTCGTCATTTTACAACAGTTTCCAGTAATATTCTGTCGAAGAAAGACGGCATTTCCAAGAGCGCGGAAATTTGTCCGTTTCGGGGCCGATTTCCTACCTCTTGGATATACGGGAAAAGGGACATAAAACCGCTATAATTTTAAGTGTCTGGTAGAGACGTGAAAATTGACAAGTGCATGACCGTCCGAATGGGATATGTCCCCCGGCGAAGTGCGCCGCGACTGCCGCAAGGCACGAGCGCACCAGAGGGGACCGCACGCCGCCGCAAATGGGGGCAGGAACGGCTTTCGGGGAGAACGGCAGAAGAATCAGCCTTGAAATCAAGGTTTGCTTTCAATCCATGTGAAAACAGCGAACAAACGAAACTTTTTGTACTGCAATCCATACGAAACAGCGACGCGCCCAACGGCAAACACAGTACGCCGCCCTGTTTGGTTTTTCACGGTTCAGCATGAAGTCACGCCAAACCGTGAAATGCAAAGTGCGTCCCTGTGGACAGGGCTTCATGGGCAGCGGCTCTGTCGGATGGACGCACATCAATCAATCGCACCCGTCTGCGCACCAAATCCGCTGTTGTGGGAATGAGATACGCTGACGGGCGAACACCAAAATATTTCAATTTGAAGGAGGATGAACATGGACACCAGAAACCAAATCAAGTCGTACATTGTCCGGGAGGGCATGACCATGGCCGACCTTGTGGAGAAGCTGGCCGAGCAGTACGGGTGGAGCGCCAGCGTCCCCAACCTGTCCGGCAAGCTGCGCCGGGATTCCCTGCGCTACCGGGAGGCCGTGGAGCTGGCTGACGCGCTGGGATATGATATTGTCTGGCAGCGCCGGAGGGAGGTACGATAACCATTCCTAATACATACGGCTATATCCGGGTGAGTACCCGCGATCAGAACGAGGACCGGCAGTTCATCGCTCTGCGGGAAATGGCTGTTCCGGAGGGGAACATCTTCATGGACAAGCAGTCCGGCAAGGACTTCAACCGGCCTCAGTATAAGAAGCTGATCCGAAAACTGAAGCCGGACGATTTGCTCTACATCAAGAGCATCGACCGACTGGGACGCAACTACGGCGAGATTCTGGAACAGTGGCGGATTCTTACTAAGGAGAAGAAAATCGACATTGTGGTGCTGGATATGCCGCTGTTGGACACCCGCAGGGGCAAGGACCTGATGGGGACCTTCCTCAGCGATATTGTCCTGCAAGTGCTGTCCTTCGTGGCGGAGAACGAGCGCACCAACATCCGCCAGCGGCAGGCGGAGGGCATTGCGGCGGCAAAGGCCAGGGGTGTGAGGTTTGGCAGACCGCCCAGGCCCTTGCCGGAGAACTATCACAGTGCCTACCAGCGGTGGAAAGCCGGAGCGATCACCGGCACAGCGGCAGCAAGGGAGTGTGGGATGCCGCTGTCCACTTTCCGCTACCGGGCAGAGATTTACGAAAAGGCCAAGTTGTTGTAAGGGGGCTTTTTTACAAGAATGTGTAC
>NZ_QWKI01000307.1 GCF_009911645.1 Pseudoflavonifractor sp. 60 | reverse complement strand
CTGGGCGCGCGCACCTATACCCCCGGTACCCAGGCCCAGACCATCGCCAACGGCCAGTATCTGAGCGGTGTCCAGACAATCCAGGGGGACCCCAACCTCACCTCCGGCAACATCAAGAAGGGGGTCTCCATCTTCGGAGTGGACGGTGCGGTGGAGCAGAGCTTTCTGGCCACGCTGACCGTCACCTCCGATGTGGGGGCCGTGGTCACCGCCACCCACTCCGGCGGCACCGAGGTGGAGGGCCTGTCCGCCACCGGCACCGTCGTGCTGGAGCTGCCCCTGGAGGGTACCTGGAAGGTTACCGCCGTCCGGGGCGTGGCCCAGTATAATACGGTGACCATCCAGGTGACCTCCCAGTATAACGCCGCCCTGACTGCGGAGGTTCACGTGGAGTATTTCGGGGATGCGACTCCGCTCTCCAGCGTGAGAAAATATCTTTCGGCGGCTTCTACAGATTCTCATGCGATATTTGCTGGTGGCCAAAATAAAAGATATGACGGTGTTCTTCTGAGCCTTAAACATATAGACGTTTATGACGCGAATTTAACACGTGATTCAAGTCATTCTTTGCTCAATTTCCGCTACCGTTCCCAAGCGACTTCCTTGGGCGGAAAAGTTTTTTTGGGAGGCGGTTTGGGAGACGTGGGCGCTAATGGCGCAGGTACAGCGGTTAACATCAAAAAAGTTGAACAAATTGACAACTCATTAACAATAACAGAACTGGAAGATTTAACCAATCCAAAAAGCCATCATTCTGCCACTTCGATATCGAATCATGCAATATTTGGAGGTGGAGCGATTAGTTCAGGCGAATCCACTGCAAGCGTTGACGCATATGACCAAAATTCAACCCATACCACCCCCGTTCAATTATCAACCCCATGTTCAGATTTGGCAGCCGCTTCCAACGATAATTACGCTGTTTTTGCAGGAGGAAACGAGGCGAGTGGTGTTCCGACCGCTTACGATTCTTCCTTGACTAGAGTCCTTCTCACCTCTTTGTCGGTCGCAAGAACTGGACTGGCTGCCGCAAGAGCGGGAAACTACGTTGTGTTTGCTGGGGGGAGAAATAGATCGGCAAACCCGGACACTGTTTTGGACTCGGTCGATGCCTATGATTTGTTTTTAACCCGGACTACGCCTGAGCCGCTTTCCGTTGCAAGACATGGATTGCAAGGGAGCACTCTGAAAGATACTGCGGTATTTGCAGGAGGTTTTACGGGATGGAGTGTAGGCATCTGCGGGATAGTTGAGTCATATGACCCGTTTTTGGTCCGTCAAGTGCAAACGGAATTGAAGGTCCAAAGAGCGGAACATGGAGCTGCTTCTATTGGGAGCTATGCTTTATTTGGGGGAGGATGTGGAGGGGCGGAAGCCTTTATAAATTCCGTGGAAGCCTATCGCTATGTCTGAAGGAGGGACTATACGATGATTTATGTAGACGGTACCGCAGTCGCGGGACTGAGAGGCAGGCGCGGACCTGCCGGGCCTCGGGGCCTCCAGGGGGAACCCGGGCCGCAGGGTCCGGCCGGGCCGCAAGGTGAGCAGGGTCCCCAAGGGGAGCAGGGTCCGCAGGGCGAGACTGGACCGCAAGGACCGCAGGGTGAGCGAGGTCCCCAGGGGGAACAGGGGCCCAAGGGAGAGCCCGGCCCTCAGGGACTCCAGGGAGAGCAGGGGCCCCAGGGGGAACAGGGCCCGGCTGGCCAGGACGGGAAGGACATCCCTCTGGTCAAACTGACCCAGGAGGAGTACGACGGGCTGGAGAGCCGCGACCCCGGTGTCTTTTACCTGATTCCGGAGGGCTGACATGATCTGCATTGACGGCAAGAAGGTGAAAAAGTGCTTTCTGGGAGATGAAGCAATCGGGAGGGTCTATCTGGGGGATGCGCTGATTTTTCAGAAAGCACCCCGGTTGCCCGCTGAATACACAGAACTGCAATATATTAAGAATCCAAACCTGGGATATGTACTTTTGAGTACTTTAAATCCTGTTTACACAAAAACGTGGTTCCCAGATATTAAAATCGAACTTACTGTATCAGATCTGATAGGGACCGGAGATGTAAACATTTTGGGGTCATATATCCGATATAGTGGAAACTATTGGTGCTCTTCTTTGGTGTATTACTCATCATCTAACAGCAGATATACTTTTTTGCAGGGTCAAACATCGAGTAACGCCGCATTGAGTAGAAGTATTTCACGATACATTCCATATAGCAAAACAGATAAGGCGACAATCATTATTGACCGGCCAATTACTCAAAGATTTTCTGTAAATGGCGCAGAACAAGATATAAGTGGTACATATATTACTACTGAAGCTAATCTTAGAGACCCCGTTATCCTAGGGTCTTATGGAAAAGTAGGAACGACAGGCCCTGTTGGATCCAATTACGCATTTTATGGCCTAAAAGCATATGATTCTTCAAATCAGCTTGTTTCTGAAATTGTTCCTGTTATAAAAGGCGATGGCACAGTTGGTTTGTTTGATATTGTAACATATACATTTTCTTCGCCTACAAACAAGACTTTGGTGGCTGGACCAGAAATTTGACACATATGAACAACCGCTGTACCGTCTGAAAGGAGATATGCAAAAATGGCAAGATACCAAATCTGGAACAAGACCGATTCCATCATCACCCCCAGCGGGGCGCAGTTCACGGCGCAGGAGTGGGCGGAGCGCTATCCCTGGGCGAAGCTGCCGGGGGTGAAGATGGTCATCACCGCGCCCCCCATTAACGGCGGCTGCGCGGAGGTTTTCGACACCTTTGTGGCCATCCGGAAGAAGCAGGGGGCGGCCATCGCCGGCGGTATGTCCGACGAGGAAATCCTGGCGGCCATCGAGGACTTTGAGGACAATCCCCCCGACCCCGGCCCCAGCGTGGAGGAGCGCACCGCCGCCGCCCTGGAGTTCCTGGCCCTGAACAGCCTGCCCGACGAGGTTTAAGGAGGTACTTATGAATTTTGATATCATCAAGCGCAACTTTGACCGCAAGCTCTGGAGCGCCGCCATGGTGCGTTCCGCCGTGAAGAAGGGGGTCATCACCCCGGAGCAGTTCCGGGAGATCACCGGGGAACACTACGGAGGTGCAATGTGAACGAGAGAGTGGACGGCTTCAAGGCCGCTGTCACCGCCCTGACCGGCGTGCTGACCGGCCTGTGGGGCTGGCTGGGGTGGCTGGTAGTATTTTGGGTTGGCTTCATGGTACTGGATTATCTGTCCGGCACCGCCGCCGCCTGCAAGGAGGGCAGCTGGTCCTCCGCCCACGCCCGGGAGGGCATCTGGCACAAGGCCGGCATGATCGTGGTGGTCCTGGTGGCCGCCGGGGCGGACCTGCTGATCGAGATTGTGCTGCTCAACCTGCCCGTGCTGGCCCTGCCCATCCAGTACCCGGGGCTGGTCTGCCCGGTGGTGCTGGTGTGGTACATCATCACGGAGCTGGGCTCCATCACCGAGAACGCCGTGGCTATGGGCGCTCCTGTCCCCGGCTGGCTGGTGCAGCTGCTGGCCGCCGGACGAGACGCCGTGGACAAGGCCGGGGACGTTCTGGGCGGCAAGGAGGATGGAGATGAATAAACGGCCTGTGTCCTACCTCCAGACCGACTCCCGGTGGAGGGACAAGCCCTATCGGGTCCCGGGGGAGAGCGCCACGGTGAGCGGCTCCGGCTGCGGCCCCAGCTGCGCGGCTATGGTCATCGAGACGCTTACCGGCCAGACCTGCACCCCGCTGGATGCCTGCAATTGGTCGGT
>NZ_QWKI01000306.1 GCF_009911645.1 Pseudoflavonifractor sp. 60 | reverse complement strand
GACGGGGGATATATCCTCCAGAGCCGCCCCCTTTCCCTGGATAGGGAAAGGGCGGGGGGATAGGGTCGAACCGCTTCCCCTCAAATCGCTTTTTTTCCAAAGCTGATGTGTGGACAATTAGCAATTTCAATTCCTTGCCCCGCAAGGGTTTCCGGCCCCGGTTCTTTGAGGGGTGGTATAGTATCATTCCCCAGGCCCAATTCACTAAAATACTGTCAACATCTGAATTTACAGGAGGTATCTATGAGCGGTAAAAAATCAGCGTCTTACGGCCCCCAAAACCAGTCAACGCTGGTCGCTGGGAAAAAACGTGTTCGGAGCACGTCCGTCTGTGTCTGGCTGTCCCCGGACGAACAGGCAAAAATCCGGGAGTGCATGGCGGATGTTGGAATCCGCAACCTTTCGGCCTATATGCGGAAAATGGCGCTCAATGGCTACGTACTTCATGTTGACCTTGCGCCCGTTAAGGAGATCGTTTCTTTGCAACGGCGTTGTGCGAATAACCTCAATCAAATAGCTGTCCTGGCAAATACCTATGGCGGAGTTTACCCCGACGAAATCAAGGCGCTGCAAAAGGACTATGCGGATTTATGGGGGCCGCTCTCTGAACTGCTGGAGAAACTTTCGGAGGTAGTAGCACTGTGAGCGCATAAGGCCCAGGAGCGATAGCGACGGGGCCGCAGACAGGGAAGCCTCTGGACACGGTGTCCAGAGGCTTCCGGCGGGTTTGGGGGCACCCCAACAAGCATTTTTGCGAAGCAAAAATTGCAAGTGTTATACACTTGCCCTGCTTGCCGTTTAGCGCACCCCCAGAATTGCGTAATAGTGGAGACTGCGTATTCCTAATCTCTTTTGTAAAATTATGGACTTGACAGAAGGACGACATCGTGTTATATTTTAATCATCAACACGATGTTATACATTAAGGAGGATAAAAACGTGGTACAGCAAATTTCCGATGCTGAACTTGAAATTATGAAAATCGTATGGGGAAACCCAGAGGATGTGACGTTGTTTCCCTATATCATGGATAGGCTAGCTGCCAGAGGCAAGCCGTGTCAAAAGAACACCTTGATTGTACTCCTATCGCGGCTGATGAACAAAGGCTTTCTGAGTGCAAAGAAAATCGGACGCCGCAACGAATATACCACGCTCATTTCAGAGACAGAGTACCAGACGATGCAGACGAAAAACTTCCTGGATAAAATCTACGAAGGGAGCGCCAAAGGGCTGGTTTCCAATCTGATTATGGGCGATTTGTTGGCGGACGAGGAATACGAGGAACTGAAAAGGCTGCTGGAGAAAGGGAAGGAGACACCATGAACGCAGTTTTGAAAATTTTCCTGTCTATGTCCTTTTCCGGCGGGCTGCTGATCCTGGCTCTGCTTTTGGGAAAGCAATTTCTGAAAGATAAAATCAGCCGTCAATGGCAGTATTATATTTGGCTCATTGTCGTTTTGCGGCTGCTGCTCCCGTTCGGGCCAGAAGTAAGTCTGATGGGAAAGGCATATCAGACTGTTGATCAGGCAATATCCCAGACCGCTCCTTTACCGCCGCAGCAACAGCCCCCACTAAACGTTCCGGGAAGCAATCTTGCTCCCGCTGTTGGGGCAGAACATCACAATGAAACGGTAAGTAGTCCGGCAGATGATGTAACAACTGCCCACCCACTTCAAGATATTGGAGTGTTGCTAATCAATCAGATCTGGCTGGTGTGGCTGGTGGCCGCGCTGGGCTTGCTGATACGAAAAATAACAATCTATCAGGGGTTTATGCGGTATATCCGTGCTGGATTGACCCCGGTTTCTGACATTGAGCGGTTAGACGAACTTTCTATTGTTGCGGAGCAGTCGGGCATCAAAAAGCCCATAGAATTATGCGTCAATCCGTTGGTTTCTTCCCCTCTGCTGATTGGCTTTTTCCGTCCGTGTATCGTACTGCCCAGCGCAGATATTCCTGAAAAAGATTTTCACTATATCATCCTGCATGAACTGACGCATTACAAACGGCGGGATATGTTCTATAAATGGCTGGTGCAGATTACAGTCTGCCTGCATTGGTTTAACCCGCTTGTATATCTTATGAGCCGGGAAATTACCAAGGCTTGTGAATTTTCCTGCGATGAAGCCGTCCTTGCCAAAATGGGGAGCGACAACGCGCAGGACTATGGGAAAACCTTACTTGACGCTATGGCGGCAGTAGGGAGATACAAGGAAAATCTCGGAGCTGTCACTTTAAGCGAAAATAAACAGCTATTGAAAGAAAGGTTAGGTGCAATTATGAAGTTTAGGGAACAATCGAGGTCGGTTAAGATATTGACTGTCCTGCTGACACTGTGTGTAGTTTTGGGAGCGGCCTTTGTTGGTGTCTATTCCTTGGGGCCAGCTACGGCGAATGCCCATGCAGCGTCTCTCCCTGGTACGCCACTGGACACCACCGGCAGGCCCTCGTTGTCGCTGGATGTCAGCAACGCCGCCGTCAATGTGTTGGCAGCTCCCCGGGGCAGCAAGATCTATGCTGAGTTTAACGAAGATGTATATCAGGTTGAGCCTCGCATTGACGGACAGCGGGATATCTGGAGCGTGTCGATATCATGCAAGACAAATACAAACAACAATGCTGAGACCATCAAATTGTATATTCCTGATATTGCGTATGGGGATGTAACTTTGAACGTGGACAACGGGCATTTGACTTGCGACCTTATCAGGTCTGGCAATATTGTAGGCAACTTCAATATGGCGTCCGTCTTTTTGACCTTGCCAGAGGGTTTCACCGGCTCGGTGGATGCTACTGCGAACAGTGGATATTTCCAGTTGATTTCCAAAGATGATTTCAAGAACACTACCACCACGATCACTGACAGCGGCGACTGGGGTGAGATATATAAGCCGACAGATTTCAAGGAAAACGAGAATACCTATACGTTTGCAGACGGTACAGGAGCAAATACAATCCAGATTACACGAAAAGGCACCGGCGTCATGGGAATTTATACTTCACAAAATTTTACCGCCTCTAATGAGTTCCCGGACGATTGGAAGAAACTGTGGCAAGATGAGTGGCAAGGCAAACCTTGGGAAGATGATTGGTGGCAAAACACTTGGCAGGAAAACGATGATTGAACCACGAACAGGTAATAGGCGCCATTGAAGAAACAGTCTAAAATTGTCGCCCAACGGTAAATAAAAAAACCGTTGTTTTGGCGGCTGGTATCAACACGCCCAAACAAAATACAAGTAGCCTTGCGGCGGTTTTGGAATAACAAATTTCAAGGCCGCCGCTTTCTTTTGAAAAATGGAAAACGGAGGGTGTGTTAAAGTCGCCCATTTTTAAGGACACGGCGGTATCCGGGAGGTATTGTCATGTCCTTTTCTTATAGTTTGCTGTCAAAAAAAGCCCACCCCCGCTGACGGGAAGCCCTGGCCGCAGCTGCGAAAATTGTAATATCCTGTCGCCCTCTCACGTCCGTATAGCCTTGCGCTATGCGGGCGTTTCTCTATTCCGAAGCCTCTGGACACGGTGTCCAGAGGCCAGGGGCGGCCCCGGCTGCCGCTCCCCGCCCCCTCCATTTCGATCTGTCCCTTTCCGCCAATATCGAAATGGAGGTTACATATGACAACCATCAAATTGAATAACTACTACCCCCACCTGACCGAGTGTATCTCCATGGAAGTGTCGGAGGAGATCGCCGTCGTTCTCTCCACTGGGGGCCGCCAGTGCGACAGCTACAAGCGGCGCAAGCGGGAGCATAACGAGTGCTCTCTGGACGTTGACCCCGGCTTTGAGCCGGATGTGATGTTCCCGCCCCTGACCCCGGAGGAGATCATTCTGGAGGAAGAAAACCGCTCTGCACTCTACGCCGCTCTTGACCAGCTCCCGCCCATCCAGGCCCGGAGAGTGTATGCCCATTATATCTTGGGCAAGAAGAA
>NZ_QWKI01000305.1 GCF_009911645.1 Pseudoflavonifractor sp. 60 | reverse complement strand
CTGCCGCCGCACCCGCGCCCGCCCCGGCTCCGGCCCCTGCCGCCGCGCCCGCCGCCGGCGAGACCGCCGTGAAGAGCCCCATGCCCGGCAACATCTTTAAGGTGGAGTGCTCTGTGGGCCAGTCCGTCCAGGCTGGCGATGTGCTTATCGTGCTGGAGGCCATGAAGATGGAGATCGAGGTCTCTGCCCCTGTGGCCGGTACCGTCAAGTCGGTGGCCGCCGCTGTGGGTACCGCCGTCAACACTGACGACCTGCTGGTAACCCTGGGTTGATAGGGGGGAGTTTCAACTATGCCGAGTACTGATCCTAGTAAGTATATCCTCCACCCCTTCGAGCCGCTGACCGTGCCCGAGGCCCTGCTGACGGCGGTATGCGGTCTGCTGGTGGTGTTTATGATGCTGGCCATCCTGATGGTGGTCATCATGGTCATCTCCAAGGTGGTGGCCTCCATCGACGCCAAGAAGAAGCCCGCCGCCGCCCCCGCCAAGAAGGCTGCGCCCGCACCCAAACCGGCCGCCCCCGCCGCACCTGCGGCTCCCGCTGTGGATGAGGGTGAGCTGGTGGCCGTGATGATGGCCGCCGTGGCTGAGGAGTCCGGCATGCCTCTGGGCTCCTTCCAGATCACCAACATCGCCCCCGCCGCTGCCGCCGCTCCTGTGGCCGCCGCCGCTGCACCCGCACCTGCCCCGGCCCCCGCGCCTGCTCCGGCTCCTGCGGCTGCTCCGGCTCCCGCTGCTGCCCCCGCCGCCGGTGAGACCGCTGTGAAGAGCCCCATGCCGGGCAACATCTTTAAGGTGGAGTGCTCTGTGGGCCAGTCCGTTCAGGCCGGTGATGTGCTCATCGTGCTGGAGGCTATGAAGATGGAGATCGAGGTGTCCGCCCCCGTGGCCGGCACCGTCAAGGCTGTGGCCGCCGCTGTGGGCACCGCCGTAAACACCGATGACCTGCTGGTCACCATCGGTTGAGAGGAGGGGTGAAGTATGGATTTTTTCACTCGAGTAATTAGCGCCATTGCGTCCGGCTCCGGCTTTGCCGCTCTGGACTGGAAAACCGTTCTCATGCTGATTATTGCCTGTGTGCTGCTGTACATGGGTATTGGCAAGGGCTTTGAGCCGCTGCTGATGGTTCCCATCGGCTTTGGTGTGCTGCTGGCCAACCTGCCCATTACTGGGCTGTTTAACGAGCCTGTCTATGATGCAGCAACCCACAGCGGTACGGTGGGCTTTATGTGGGTCCTCTATCAGGGCGTTCAGTACGCTATCTACCCGTCGATTATCTTTATGGGCATCGGCGCAATGACCGACTTCGGTCCCCTGTTGGCCAACCCCACCTCCCTGCTGCTGGGCGCCGCCGCACAGCTGGGTATTTTCGCCGCGTTCCTGATGGCCCTGTGTGTGGGCCCCATTACCAGCGCCCTGCATGGTGCGCTGCCCTTTATCCCTGTCATTACCTTTAGCCCCGCTGACGCGGCGGCCATTGGCGTGATTGGAGGCGCTGACGGGCCGACGGCAATTTTGACGGCCTCTAAGCTGGCTGTGGAACTGTTGCCCGCCATTGCCATTGCGGCTTACTCCTACATGGCGCTGATCCCCATGATCCAGCCGCCTCTGATGAAGGCCCTCACCACCAAGGAGGCCCGTCAGGTCAAGATGAATCAGCTGCGTACCGTGTCCAAGACGGAGAAGATTATCTTCCCCATCGCCGTGACTATCTTCGTGGTGCTGCTGATCCCCGATACCGCCCCGCTGATCGGTATGCTCATGCTGGGCAACCTGTTCCGTGAGAGCGGTGTTACCGAGCGTCTGTCTGACACCGCACAGAATGCTCTTATCAACATCGTCACCATCCCTCTGGGCCTGTCTGTGGGCTTTAAGGCCAGCGCAGAGCAGTTCCTGAAGGGCGAGACCCTGTTCATCATCGTCCTGGGCCTGACCGCCTTCCTGCTGTCCACTGCTGGCGGCCTGATCCTGGGTAACGTGATGTATGCGGTCACCGGCGGTAAGGTCAATCCGCTGATTGGCTCTGCTGGTGTGTCCGCCGTGCCCATGGCCGCCCGTGTGGCTCAGAACGTGGGCCAGAAGGAAAATCCCTCCAACTTCCTGCTCATGCACGCTATGGGCCCCAATGTGGCTGGCGTGATTGGCTCTGCTTGCGCAGCCGGCTTTATGATTAAGGTGTTCGGCGGCTGATTTTCCAATCCCTTTTTAGGCCAAACCGGCGCGTCTCAGGACGCGCCGGTTTTTTGCAGAAAAAATTTTTAGAAAATGGAAAAAACCTCTTGCATTTTGGGAAAAGCTGTGCTATACTAATCAAGCTGTTAAGAGGAAGTCCTCTTTGCGGTATGCGGGCGTAGCTCAGTTGGATAGAGTGACTGGCTACGAACCAGTAGGTCGGGGGTTCGAATCCCTTCGCCCGTACCAACCTGTGTCGTCAAAAAAGATGCAGGTGAAAAACACCACATGGAAATGTGGTGTTTTTTATTTTTTTATAGAAATCGGCAGAAAGACAAGCAAAAAGTTGAGATTTGACATTATTGAAAAATTATTTGGAGATAGCGGGAAAAGTTGAAAAACGGCCCTGAATTGGCCGATTCTAAAGCCGAAGTGCTTGGAACTCTCAAGCGATACCTTACAATATATTTTGCACATCTATGGAAAGCAAAAAGTTGAAATATCCAAACTTCTAGTGATTTGCCACCTATTGACACAACAGAAGTTTACCTATATAATTCGGGTTTGTCCAGTCTTTTATCGGTTATGGACACACAAAATGTTATTGGCAAAGAAATACACCCTTTGCCAGAATAGGAGGAAATATGAACAAGCAAGATTTGATTGAACGTATGGCAGATAGGACCGGGATGGCAAAAAAGGACTGCGGCATTGCTCTGGACAGTCTGCTGTCTACAATCACAGAAGTTCTGAAAAGGGATGAAAAAATCAAGCTGACTGGTTTTGGTGTCTTTGAAGTAAAGCACCGTGCAGCCAGAACAGGGCGCAATCCGCAAACCAAGGAAGCTGTGGAAATTCCGGCGCAGAGCGTCCCCGTGTTTAAGGCGGGAAAGGCTCTAAAAGAGAGCATACTCGGCAACGAGGAAAGCTAACTGCGGGAAAAAGGAAATGCAGCCGCAGAACAGGGACAAAAAGTATTCCGCTGAGAGGCGGTTCATTTTTAGCCGCATGATAATGAATATTCACTTGCTTTGGAATAACCTTCTTTCTATTCGGAAAACTATCAGCATCGAATACAAAGGAGACTATTACCATGTTCACTCAGGAAACAGCTTTTACAATCACTGCCGACCATATTGCCCAGTACGCAGCACATCTCCAGGAGCAGGAACGGGCCAAAAACACGGTAAAGAAATATGTTCATGATCTTCACGATTTCATGGCGTTTTTGAATGGGCAACCCATCACAAAAGGGACTGTGATCGCATGGAAAGAACATTTGGCAGATACCTATACCCCGGCCACCGTCAACTCCATGCTGGCAGCGGTCAACGGTTTCTTTCATTTTATGGACTGGCCAAAGCTGTCCGTCAAACCGCTAAAAGTACAGCGTCCTCTTTTCTGCGATGAAAACCGGGAGATGACCCGCGCCGAATATGTCCGTTTGGTGGATGCGGCCCGGCGGCAGGGAAATGAGCGGCTGGCCCTGCTCCTTCAGACAATCTGCGCCACCGGCATCCGGGTATCGGAACTCCGATTTATCACGGTGGAAGCGGCAGCGCTGGGCCGGACGGTGGTTAGCAACAAGGGAAAACGGCGGACCGTCTTTCTGCCGGGGAAGCTATGCAAGCTGCTGAAAAAGTATCTGAAAAAACAAGAAATCACCGAGGGTTCGGTGTTTGTCACGCGGACGGGAAAGCCCCTGGACCGCTCCAATATCTGGCGGGATATGAAAGCTCTGTGTGAAAGCGCCGGAGTGGAGCCGGACAAGGTGTTCCCTCACAACCTGCGGCACCTGTTTGCCCGGACGTATTACTCGCTGGAAAAAGATTTGTCCCGATTGGCGGATATTCTGGGTCATTCCAATGTCACTACCACCCGTATTTATACCGCAGAGAGCGGTTTTGTCCACGCCAGACAAATGGAGCAGCTTGGATTGATCCTTACAACATAATTTCCCTTATGTTGT
>NZ_QWKI01000304.1 GCF_009911645.1 Pseudoflavonifractor sp. 60 | reverse complement strand
GGCTATGCTCTGGAGGCTTTGCGCTGGGCCGTGGAGAACGGCATTTTGAACGGCTACAGCGACGGGCGGTTAGGCCCTCAGGGGCAGGCCACTCGTGCGCAGGTAGCGCAGATGTTGAAAAACTTTATTGAGAACCAGGAGGAAAACACTTGAAAAAATTAGCGATCCTTTTCGTACTGACCCTCTGCGTGGCGCTGGCGGGCTGTAATCAGCCCGCCCCGCCCCAGAGCGGCGAACCCTCGCAGCCCTCTAACAGCGCAACCACACCCCCGGCAGACGAATCCACTGACCCGACACCCGCAGAGGGTGAGCAGACGGCCACGCTCTATATCGGCACCAAGGCCGGGGGCTTTGCCGAGTACCCCATGACCTACGAGGGGGAGCTGACGGCGGAGAAACTGATCCAGGGCATCGCCGACCTGACCGGCTGGGACCTGACCCTGGCCGAGCCGGTGGTCTCCGGCAAGGGCGGCATGAGCGTGTGCCTGTCCGGCGAATCCTCCCTGTTTACCGGCCCGCCCGACCTGCAGAAAGAGGAATTTCATATGTACGACGCGGGCCAGCTCGCGGAGACAATTTTGGACAGCATCCAGAGAACCCTGCAAAAAGGCTTTGTGTTGGAACCCGGCGACCCGGAAAATCTGGACATTTGGTACTTCATGGAGGGGGAGAAACCCTTGGAGCTTCCCATCCTGGGCCTGTCCTGGCCCATTGACCAGCCCTATCAGTGGGCGGGGGCCAACGTCATAGCGGAACCATGAAGCAACAGACGGTCAGCGCCCCAACATCATTACAATCGACAGGGAAATCAACTTCTGTCAAAGCCGAAAGGCAGAAAGGGGCACGCTATGTCTGATGTTGGTGGGTATAAGCTGATTGAAATGGAGTGCTGCCGCCTGCCTCATCAGGTGGCAATCGGCTTCACCCAAGCTACGGAAGCCCTGGTGGGCGCAAGGTATCTTCCTGTCCTCTATGTGGGTTCGCAGAACGTCCACGGGACTAACTATATGCTGATCTGCAAGCAGACGCTGGCCGCGAAGGACGCGCCGGAGCATCTGGTTACGATGGTGTTGAACCGAAATCATGACGATGGTTCTGTTGTAGGCCAGTGGTCTGTGGTCAGCATCGAGCAGATCATCTAAGCTGAACCCGCCTGGTCAGCTGACCAGCCGCATCAGTGGGTATAAGCAGAACGTGAGCTGTCCTGCGGAGAAATCAAATGTCAACATTTTTTCTACTGTTTGAATCCGGTGTATCAAGCTGCGAAAGGCGGCAAGGGAGCAGAAATCCCTTGCCGCCTTTTCTTTTTATACCTTTTAGCAGGAGAAACCGCTATAATCGGCAGGCATCTCAAAAGCAAGTGCATCCAGGTCCATCAGCGCCGCGCTGAAAAATATTTCTGCTTTTTTCCCGGAAGGGGGCGAAAACAGGTAACAAACACCCCGCTTTTTTGTGATAGGTGCGTTTTCCCCTATCGCCTTCATGAACCTTCAAAACTGAATACACGGTATTGCAGGCACAAAACCCATGTGAACAGCGGTAAGCAGCATCCCATCGGCAAGCGCAAGCTGAAAACCGTCACCGCCGACCATCTGCAAGCCTACATGGACCTGTTGAGCTTCGGCGGCACGAATCCCGATGGGACACCGGCAAAGGCGCTGAGTGTTGGGGACATCCGTCTGTACTCTGCCGTCCTTCAAAATTCCTTCCGCTTTGCGGTCTTTCCCAAGCGCCTGATTACCTTCAAC
>NZ_QWKI01000303.1 GCF_009911645.1 Pseudoflavonifractor sp. 60 | reverse complement strand
GCGGGGCTGACCAGGAGGGCGCGGTTCCCACCATCACCCACGAGCAGTATCAAAGTCTGGCCGACTTTCTGAAAGCCTGGAACAACCCCGCGCTTCTCCCCATCCAGATCGCCTACTACACCGGGCTTCGTATTGGCGAGGTCTGTGCGCTGACGTGGCAGGACATTGACTTGAAAGAACATGTCTGACGGTCCGCCGCAGTATGCGCTACAAC
>NZ_QWKI01000302.1 GCF_009911645.1 Pseudoflavonifractor sp. 60 | reverse complement strand
ATCCGAACCGTGGACTTCTGCAACGCTCTGGCGGATATTCTCCAGCAGGCGAAGCGGGAGCAGGCTCGGAACAGTCTAAAATATGGGGCGCTCTACCGGCTCAACTACTGCAAAGAGGTCAAGGAAAAGAACCGCACCTACTACGAGATCTACATGCTGTCCAGGACGGAGGCCACGCCGGAGACGGATAAATGCCTATCCTTTGTATGCCTCCGTCCTGACGGGTCCATTGAATCCCCCAGCACCGTCAGCCTCATGTGCCGGAGGGCAAAGGAGAAGGTCCCCGGCCTGGAGAATTTCCATTTCCACATGCTGCGGCACACCTTCACCAGCAATCTTCTCTCCTATGGCGCGGCCCCCAAGGATGTGCAGGAGCTGTTGGAACACTCGGATGTCACCACGACCATGAACATCTACGCCCACGCCACCAGAGAGGCAAAGCGTTCCAGCGCAAGGCTTCTGGACAAGGTAGTGAGCAGCGGCTGACGGGGTTTTCCCTTAAATTTTCTCATAAGGGAAAAATCAAGGGAAAATGGCTGGTGGGCAAGCCTCAAACACCTTGAAAACACTGGCTTTCCGGGGGATAGGGGCCCTGTTGATTGATAAAACACAGTTTATCACAGCTGCGTTAAAAGAACGTTGAACATCGGCCCGGGACTGGAAAAGGCCACAAGACCGGCTGGACCAGCCAGCTGATCTTGTGTGGAGGAAGGTATGAGGATTCAAAATTCTTTGCTGGCAAGCGAACCGGGGATTTTGTTCTGCATCTTTGGCTTGGGGAGCATCTGAACCGCAACGCCGAGCAGAATGAAGAACAGTCCGGCCAGAGAGGTCCAGTGAATCGGCTCATGGAGCACAAAGAAAATGTAGATTAGAGAGATAAAGGGGGTCAGATATGCCAGATTGGAGAGCTTGGCCGGGTCGCCCCGGTCCATCGCCATCGCCCAGGTGGCGTAGGACAGGCCGTTGGACAACGCACCCATCCAGAGCACTCCGCCCCACTGGGGGAGCGTTAGCGCCAGGACCCCCTCCGTCCACAGCAAAACGGGCAGAATGACAAGGGCTGACGCGGTGTAATAGATCATAGTGGCAACAAATTTATCACAGGTGACCTTCAGATTCAGCACGGAAAAGAGGGCGTAGCAGGAGGCGGCCAGTACACAGGCCAGCACGCCGCCGGTGTCCAGCTGACTCGGGTTAGACAGGTCCCCCTCGGTGGCAACGATGACTACCCCCAGAAAGGACAGCAGCAGCGCCGCTGTTTTTCGGATGGTCATTCGCTGCCCCAAGATGGGCCAGGCGAACAGGATTATCAGGATCGGCCAGAGGTAGTTGATGATAAATGCCTGCTGCGCTTTCAAATGGGTCAGGCCGTAGTAGAGCAGCATACTGACGGATAGCATACCTATCAGCCCCAGGGCAACGAGCCGAAGCAGGACCCGTATCGAGAGGGATCGCAGCAACGGAAGCCGTCTGGTAAAAAGATTGAGGAAAAACAGAAATCCGGCGGCAACCAGACTGTTGTAAAATGTAGTAGCGATAGAGGAGAGTCCATCGGCCATCAATGTCATGACAGATGCGGTGGATCCCCAAAACAGAATTGAGATACCTGCAAATAGATATTCTCTTTTCATAATTTGACTCCTTGTGATAATGTCTTGATTACTTGTTATTCACTCTGTAAATTGTCTTGTCAAGACATGCAATGGATTTTACTTCAATTTGTAAAATTGAGAAAAATTGTAGAGTGGGCCAGGGTAGTTCCACCTTATGATGCCACAGGAGCGCACAAGCGGCGCAGCCGCTTGCCCCCTTTTGAAAGGGGGTGGAAAGATTATCATATGAAGTGCAACACAAGAAAAAA
>NZ_QWKI01000054.1 GCF_009911645.1 Pseudoflavonifractor sp. 60 | reverse complement strand
CGCCCGCAGGCGGCCTGGCCCCTTTGAAAAGGGGCTCCGCGAAGCGGTGGGGATTGACTGGCTGGCACTGCTTCTACATTAAAAGCTCAAATAGAAGCAGGTTTCCTAAGACAATCCCCCGCCCTCGCTTCGCTCAGGCACCCCCTTTCAAAAGGGGGCAAGTGGCTGCGCCGCTTGTGGGGCCCTGCTGCGCAGGGTCCATCCCTCGTCCCACCCGCAGGCGGCCTGGCCCCTTTGAAAAGGGGCTCCGGCGAAGCCGGGTGGGGATTGATTTGCTGGTATTACTTCTACTTGGAATCTAAAATAGAAGCGGTCGTCCTAAGACAATCCCCCGCCCTCGCTTCGCTCAGGGTCCCCCTTTGCCAAAGGGGGCAAGCGGCTTCGCCGCTTGTGTGGCCCTGCTTCGCAGGGCTCATCCCTCGTCCCGCCCGCAGGCGGCCTGGCCCCTTTGAAAAGGGGCTCTGGCGAAGCCGGTGGGGATTGACTTGCTGGCACTGCTTCCATTTAAAAGCTCAAATAGAAGTAGCTTTCCTAAGACAATCCCCCGCCCTCGCTTCGCTCAGGGTCCCCCTTTGCCAAAGGGGGCAAGCGGCTTCGCCGCTTGTGGGCCCTGCTGCGCAGGGCTCATCCCTCGTCAATCCCAAGTGAAGAAACCATAGCCGGTTTCCAGATTGTGCAGCCCGTACCGGCCCAGGGTCTGACTGGCAACATGGAGGGTATTCCGGCTTCCAACGGGCTGCCAGGTCCAGAAGTCCCCCGCGCCATACAGTTCGGTGCCCGGAGCGTGGCCCTGGGCGTCGGGAGTGTAGAGGACAAAGGCCGCGCCGGGCTGGAGGGGGCCGTCGTCGTTGTCAAAGCCATAGGGGCCGCTGGAGACATAGAGCACCTTGTCCTCGATCCACATCTCCCCGATGGGGCGGCCGGTGTCCAGGGTCAATTCCTCCAGGGTCATGTACCAGGAGGCGGGGGTAATCTGGGCAATCTGGTGGAATTTTCCATGGAACTGGCACACATACCGGGTCCCGCCGGGATAGCCCGGGCCGTCTGACCCCATGTCGGCGTCCACAAACAGGCCGGTAAAGGAGCCGTCCGGGTTCAGGGTCAGCTCGGTGGACCAAGCCCCCACGCCGCTGGCAAATCTCATCTCCAGGGGCTTTTCCATGGGCAGCTTGGCCTCCGGTGCTCCGGTGGGGGGCGTCCAGTCGGCGGGGGCGGCGGCCTGGAGGCTTTGCAGGTCCTCCAGCAGGGACTTGCCCGGACTTCTGGAAAAGCCCTCCAGGCGGCTCAGGTCCTCCCGCTCCGTCTCCGGCAGGCCGGGGTCGGTGGTGAACAGCAGCTCGCTGTGGCCCAGCAGGCCGTTGAGCTCCTCCACAAAGGCGGCGATGGCCTCCGGGTCGAAGGTCTTGTGATGCACCGAACCGAAGTTCAGGTCAAAGGTCACGCTGTTCCACCGGGCGTTCTCGGTAAACTCCCCCACCCAGGTCTCCAGGCTGTAGTACAGGCAATAGCTCCCCTGTTCCTCGTACACGCTGTAGTCCAGCAGGTAGTCAACCCCCTCCAGGGTACACAGGAACAGGGAGCTGGGATGGCTGCGCTGTCCGACCTTCTGGCACAGCCGCTGGCCGTTCTCCCAGATCTCCAGGGTCAGGTCGCCGTCCGCCTCCTCCAGCAGAACAAAGTGCTCCGGGGTCCCGTTGCGGTTCCAGTCGGGGGTCCGGGACAGGCCGGGCCGGGCGTCGCTGGCGGGGATCTCTCGGCTGTTCAGAAAATCGCCGGAGCCGGGCAGGGTCCGGAAGTGCAGCGACAGGGGCCGGGCGTCCCCCAGAAGGGGCTCCAGCCAGTCCAGATAGACCGACCGGTCCACCGGCTCTGTGTCGGAGCTCTCCAGAATCCCGTTCATCGCCGGAGTGATGTAGTAGAGGATGCCCGCCCCGCTCTTGTCCTTCTCCCCGGGGAAGGGGGGCAGATTTTCCGGGTTCTCGTCGGAGACCCGTTTCTCCCAGGCGTCCAGGTGGCCCGCCAGCTGGTAAGTGTCGGTGTCGGGCTGGTAGGTGTAGAGGCTGTGGGGCCAGAAGTCATAGATCCAGCTCCCCTGGGCGTGGGAGTCGTCCTCCCGCAGGGCGCCATTGCTGTAGAAGGTGAGGTCGGCACAGCCCTCGTACTGGACGCGGAGGGAACCGGTGTCCTTGTCATAGTCCAGGACCCAGCTCCGGTGTCCGGCGGTGGGGACGGTGCGGAAATAAATCACCAGCTCCTCCCGGCCGTCCCCGTCCACGTCGGCCACGGCGTAGGTATTGTCAAATATGTACCCGGTCAGGGACTCGTCAGAGACCTGGGTCCCGTCGGGCAGGAGGTTGTTCCAGAGCATATCCTCCAGCACCTGGGTGTATGCCTCCCGGGCCTGGGGGTCCGCCTCCACCGCGGGAGTGGCGGCGGGGGTCTGGAGGGAGCTGTCCCCATTGGCATCAACCGGGTCCTCCGCCCGCACCTGGCAGGATACCAGGTTTCCGCACAGCAGGCAGAATGCCGACACCAGGGCGATAAAGAGCACCGGGGGCCGCTTCCGGGGGCCAGCGGCGATGGACTCCAGGCGCATTTTCACCTCCCGGGCAGAGCCGGACAGCGGTGTGGAGAAGGGGGTTCGGGGCATATTTTTCATCATCAAGTTCCTTTCTATTATCCCTTTAATTCGTAAAGTATCTTTTGCAGGGTGGAACAACCCTAGTCTGCCGCTTTATGGCCCTGCGAAGCAGGGCCAGGCCCCTTTGGCAAAGGGGCTCCGCGAAGCGGTGAGGATTGACTGCTGGCATTGCCTCTACTTAATATTTTTAGGTAGAAGATGGTGCTACAATCCCCCGCCCTCGCTTCGCTCAGGCACCCCCTTTCAAAAGGGGGCAAGCGGCTGCGCCGCTTGTGCGCTCTTGCGGCATCACAAGGTGGAACTACCCCAGCCAGCTCTACAATTTTCTCTACTTTACGAATTGAAGCTATTATCCCATCAGATCGGCGTAATCCGTGGTCTCAGAGCGGACCAGCTGAAACACACCCTCCTCGTCAAATTCGTACCAGTTGGTGGTGGTGACCCCGTTGCCCTCGTTGATCCGCTCCACAATCTGGCGGGTCTCCGGGTCCACCTCCACCGGGGCGCACAGGACGGCCAGGGGAGAAAATCCCGCCCCGTTCCAGGTGAAGTAGAGATAGGGGACATTCCGGGCTCCGATCTCCATGCACATCAGGCCGAAGTCCCGCACTCCGTCCTGGTTCAGGTCCTGGGTCAGGGGCTGCCCCAGGGAGCCCATGCCGTCCCCGTCGTAGACGAAGAGGCCAAACTCCGCGCTGCCCAGCCAGTCCTCCGGGAGAATGGTCTGAATGAGCTCCTCCTCCCGGCAGACCAGGATCTTGTCCACCGCGAAGGTGTCCCAGTCGTACTCCCCCTCCAGCCGGTGCTCCTCCAGCACCAGCTTGACCAGTTCCCCGTCCACAGTGTCCACCGGCACCTCCTCGGTGCGGGCGGCCTGCTCCCGGGCGTAGGCCAGCAGGGCGGACAGCTCCAAATCCATGGTCTGGACCGGGGCCCCCTCCGTCTGCCAGCGGGCGGCCAGCACCCCGTCCTCCTCCCGGACGTCCAGGGACATGCTCACTTGGGCCTCCCAGGACAGGCCCAAATAGTGCTCCACCGCCTCCCGCAGGGGCCGGGCGCGGAGGGTTCCGTCCTCCTCCTGCCAGTACAGGGCAGCTCCGCCCCGCCTTCCGTCGAAACCGTAGGGGTAGGCGGCCAACAGAATGTCAAAGCCGTCCACCTGGGCGGTGTACAGCGTCCCTTCGCACTTGGCGATAAGGTCGGGGGCGTTTTCGCCGAAAATAAACAGGCGGGTTGTGGGGACGTCCCCCGTGGTGTGCTCCGCCTGGGAGGTCAGCAGAATCCCGCTGTGCCCCATGATGTTCTCAAACTGGTGCAGCCGGATGGTGTCCGCCACTCCGCCCTGGGGGTTGTAGTACAGGCTGGCCCAGGTCTCATAGGCCCCCGTCTCCAAATCCCGGCAGACCAGATTGGTGGTCTGGGCATAGCCGTCCTGATAGGGGGGCGTGTCCTCCAGGGCCAGGACCCAGCGGTCCTCCAGGGTCAGCTCCCGCACCCCCTCGCCCTGCGGCTCATAGCGGCTGAGGGTTGGCCCGGCCTCGTCGGAGCCGGCGGAGGCGTCGGGCCCCTCCTCCCTCACCTGGCAGGACACCAGGTTTCCGCACAGCAGGCAGAACAGGGACACCAGGGCGATGAAAAGCACCGGGGGCCGCTTCCTGGGCCCGGCGGCGATGGACTCCAGGCGCATTCTCACCTCTCGGGCGGAGCCGGACAGGGGGGTGGAAAAGGGTGTGCGGGGCAGGTTTCCTTTCATGGGGTTCTCCTCTCAACACATAAAATATACAGAACGAGAGCATGATTCGCATAGAGAAAAAACGAAGTTTTTTCAAAAAGTTTTCCTTTGGTTACTTTCCTTTTTCAAAAGGAAAGTAACAAATTATTGGGGCTTTTCCTTCAGCCGGGCCACGGCGGCCAAAATGGTCTGGCCGTAGGCGGAGTACAGCTCCGGAGGCAGGCGGCGCAGGGCGGCCTCGTCACAGGCCAGCTCGGTGTCCCGCTCCACCAGGCGCACCAGATACCAGGCCAGGGGGTTGAACCAGTGGAGGGCGTTGACCCACATGGCCAGAGTTTTCAGCCAAATATCCCGGCGGCGGTAATGGGTCAGCTCGTGGAGGAGGGACAGCCCCAGCTCCTCCCCGGTCATGGACCCCCGGGGCAGCAACAGCGCCGGGCGGAGCAGTCCGGCCAACATGGGCACCTTCAGCCCCTGGCACACCAGCAGCTGGGGCCGCCGGTCCAGACCCAGCTGATCTCCCAGCTGGTTAAAGGCCTGGACCGCCGCCGGCTCGGTGACCGGTGCGGCCCACCGGCGCAGATAGGACAAAAACTGCATATGGGCCCAGGTGCTCCAGACCAGCATCACCGCCGCCCCCGCCAGCCACACCGCCAGCAGTATCCGGGCCGTAGAGAAAGCGGGCCGCTCCTCCCTCTGCTGGGGCTGGACCGGGTCCGCCGGGGAGAGCTGTGCGGAGGCGGTTCCTCCGGCGGGGCCGGGCTGGTGCTGATTGTTCTGCTCCCCCGCCGGAGGCTCCGCCTGTTCCCCGCTCTGGCCGCCTCCCGGCTGGGGTTGGGGATGGGTCACGGCAGGGGGATTGGGCAGGTCCACCTGAATGGGGGCCGCGGTCTGGAGCAGGGAGAGCAGCGGCAGCGGGACGGCCAGCCGCAGGCAGAGCAGCAGCCAGGCCCAGCACCGCCACCTGGCTCCGTAGTGGCTTTTGGGGTTCCGGCCCAGCAGAGCCAGCAGAATGACGGCGGCGGAGCCCCCCAACGTCAGCCCGCCCAGGGTCAGCAGGATCTGATTCATTGCCCCTGCCCTCCGTTCAGCTGGTCCAGCAGGGCCTGGAGCTCCTCCAGCTCGCCCCGGCGCATCCCCTCCCGGGCCAGAGCGGCCACAAAATTTCGGGGGGAGCCGTATAGACGGTCTAAAACCGCCCGGCTGTCAAAGGCCTGGTAGGTCTCCTGGTCCACCAGAGGGGTGTACCGGTTGCTCTTTCCCTCCCGGCGCACCGCCACAAAGCCCTTGTCCGCCAGCCGGGCCAGATAGGTGTTGATGGTGTTGGCCGCCCAGCCGAAGGGGGAGAGCTGTTCCTCCAAAAGGGTCCGGGGAGTGTCCGGACCGGTGGCCCACAGGGCTTTCATCACTTCCAGCTCGGTATCGGGTAGCCGCTTCATAGTATCACATCCACTTCAATTGTAGTAAAGCTTATACTACACTTGTCGTTGATTTCCGTCAAGTTACAGTGTGGTTACAATTGGAAGTCCGCTAGCCTCCTTGCGGTATTGGGTCCCAGGCACACATCAGGACAAGGGATGAGTCCTGCGAAGCAGGGCCAAACAAGTGGCGTAGCCGCTTGCCCCCTTTGGCAAAGGGGGCCCCTGAGCGAAGCGAGGGCGGGGGATTGTCTTAGGAAAGCTGCTTCTATTTGAGCTTTTAAGTAGAAGT
>NZ_QWKI01000053.1 GCF_009911645.1 Pseudoflavonifractor sp. 60 | reverse complement strand
ATCCCCACCGGCTTCGCCGGAGCCCCTTTTCAAAGGGGCCAGGCCGCCTGCGGGCGGGACGAGGGATGAGCCCTGCGGAGCAGGGCCACACAAGCGGCGAAGCCACTTGCTCCCTTTGGCAAAGGGGGCCCCTGAGCAAAGCGAGGGCGGGGGATTGTCTTAGGAAAGCTGCTTCTATTTCAGATTTCAAGTCGAAGCAGTGCCTGCAAATCAATCCCCACCGCTTCGCCGGGGCGCAAAAAAGACAGCCGGAAAACCGACTGTCTTGTGGGGTTTCATTCAGTTGTACCGCCCCTGCATGGAGGACTTCACCCGCAGGCGGTTCAGGGCTCTTGCCAGCGTGGCCTGGGCGATCTGGTGCTCCTGGCGGCTGCGCTTCTGGAGCAGGGCCTCCTGAGCCTCGTCGGCCTCCCGCTGGGCGCGGACGGCATCGATCTCCTCGGGGCGCTCTGCGGAGTCCACCAGCACCAGCACCTCATTGTGCTCCACCTTCACCATCCCCGGGGAGACGGCGGCCACCTGGACCTCCTCCCCCGGCGGCTGCCAGCGCAGGATGCCCGGCTGGACGGCGGCAATGGTGCTGCTGTGGTGGGCCAGGATCCCCATCTCCCCGTCGCTGGTGGAGATGGTCAGACTGACACAGGGCCCCTCATAGAAGGACCGGTCGGCCGCCAGGATGTGTACCTGAAACACGTCCATCAGATCTCACCCGCCTCCAGCTTTTTGGCCTTCACCGGCACGTCCCGCCAGGTGCCCACATTATAGAAAGCGGCCTCGGGGTACTGATCCAGCTGGCCGGAGATAATGGCCTCGAAGCTCTCCAGCGTCTCCCGCAGGGGGACATAGACCCCGGGGATACCGGTAAACTTCTCCGCCACGTGGGTGGGCTGGGCCAGGAAGCGCTGGAGCCGGCGGGCCCGTGCCACCGTCCTCCGGTCCTCCTCGCTGAGCTCATCCATGCCCAAAATGGCGATAATGTCCTGAAGCTCCCGGTATTTCTGCAAAATCTCCTGAACAGTGCGGGCGATGCGGTAGTGCTTCTCTCCCACAATGTCCGCCTCCAAAATCCGGGAGGAGGAGGCCAGGGGGTCCACCGCCGGGTAGATGCCCTGCTCGGAGATGTGCCGGCTGAGGACGGTGGTGGCGTCCAGATGGGTAAAGGTGGTGGCGGTGGCCGGGTCGGTCAGGTCATCGGCGGGGACGTACACCGCTTGGACGGAGGTGACAGACCCGTTCTTAGTGGAGGTGATCCGCTCCTGAAGCTGGCCCATTTCGTTGGCCAGGGTAGGCTGGTAGCCCACGGCGGAGGGCATACGGCCCAGCAGGGTCGATACCTCGCTGCCCGCCTGGACGAAGCGGAAGATGTTGTCGATAAACAGCAGCACGTCCTTGTGGGCCCGGTCCCGGAAGTACTCCGCTATGGTCAGACCGGACAGGGCAACCCGCATACGCACGCCGGGGGACTCGTTCATCTGGCCGAAGACCAGGGCGGTCTTGCTGAGCACGCCGCTCTCCCCCATCTCCCGCCACAGGTCGTTGCCCTCCCGGCTGCGCTCGCCCACGCCGGTAAAGATGGAGTAGCCGCCGTGCTCGGTGGCCACGTTGTGGATCAGCTCCTGAATGAGCACCGTCTTTCCCACGCCGGCGCCGCCGAAGAGGCCGATCTTGCCCCCCTTGGGATAGGGCTCCAGCAGGTCGATGACCTTGATGCCCGTCTCCAGGATCTCCACCGCCGGGCTCTGATCCTCAAAGGCGGGGGGCTTGCGGTAGATGCTCTGCACAGGGGTGTCGGGGGGCACCGGGCCGCCGCCGTCAATGGGCTGGCCCAGTACATTGAACATACGGCCCAGGGTGTTTTCACCCACCGGGACCTGGATGGTGTGGCCGGGGATATCCACCGCCAGCCCCCGGGCCAGGCCCTCGCTGGGGGAGAGCATAATGCACCGCACCATCTCGCTGCTCAGGTGCTGGGCCACCTCCATGACCCGGTAGGCGCCGTCCTTTTCGACCCGCAGCTCCTCCTTCAGCTTGGGCAGGTCGCCCTCTACAATCTCCACGTCCACCACAGGGCCGGAGATCTGTGTGATAATTCCTCGTTCCATGGTATCATCTCTCCTTCCCACGCTTCTGGCGCTGGGCTCTGGCTCCGGCGGAAACCTCGGTGATCTCCTGGGTGATTGCCGACTGCCGGACCCGGTTATATTGCAGGGACAGCTCCCCCAGCAGCTTCTCCCCGTTCTGGTTGGCGCTGTCCATGGCCATCATGCGGGCGTTCTGCTCACAGCAGAAGCTGTCGATCAGGGCGCTGTAAATAAAGCCGGACACATAGCTGGGGATCATGTTGTTCAGCACCGTGGGCACGTCAGGCAGAAACTCAAAGGGCTCGGTCACCGGCAGCTCCCCCGGGGCGGTAAGAAAGTAGCTCCGGTGGAAGGGCAGGACCCGGGCGGTCCGGGTCAAAAAGGTTGCGGCCTTGGCCATATCGGTATAAACAATATAAATTTCCTTCAGCTCCCCCCGGTCAAAGCCGTCCAGCAGCACGCCGCTGATCTCCCGGGCCCGGGCCATGGTGGGGTTCTGGGCGGTATAGAGGAAGCTCTGCTCAATGGGAATGTTGTGGGAGGCGAAAAACCGCCGCCCGTACTCCCCCACCACAAAGAGCTTAGTGTCCGGGTGCTCCTCCAGCAGCTCTTGGGCCGCCCGGATGGCGTTCTGGTTATAGGCCCCCGCCAGCCCCTTGTCGGCGGTAATGACCAGACAGCCATAGGTCCCCTCCATGGGGGAGTCGTCCCCCACGGGGTAGAAATAGGGGCTCTCCACATCGCTCACCGTGCGGAAAATGCGCTTGATCTCCTGGCGCAGGGACTTGAAGTAGGGCCGGGTGTGCTCCAGCTCCAGCCGGGCCCGGCGCAGCTTGGTGGAGGCGATCAGGTACATGGCGTTGGTGATTTTCCGGGTCTCCTGCACGCTGTCAATGTGGCTTTTGATCTCCTTCGTTCCGGCCATTTCAGCCACCGTGCTTTCCGCCGGCCTGGAAGCTCTTCAAAAACTTCCGGGCCAGCTCCACAATCTCCTCCCGGTCCTCCTTGGGGAGCTGGCCGGTGCGGTCAATGCGCTGGCACAGGTCGGGGGCCTCCTCCTCCATCTGGGCCAGCAGCTCCCGCCGGAACACGTCCAGCTGGTCCAGGGGGATATCCTGCATCACGTGGCTCAGGGCACTGACCAGCAAGATCACCTGCTGGTGCTGGGAGAGGGGGGCGTACTGGGGCTGGCGCAGCAGGTGCATCAGGCCCTGGCCGTAGGTGAGCTGACGGCGGGTCGCCTCGTCCAGGTCGCTGGAGAACTGGGTAAACACCGCCATCTCCCGGTACTGGGCCAAATCCAGGCGGATGGCTCCGGCGGCGGACTTCATGGCCTTGGTCTGGGCGTCGCCCCCCACACGGGAGACAGACAGGCCCACGTTGACGGCGGGCCGCTGGCCGGAGAAGAACAGGTCGCTCTCCAGGAAGATCTGGCCGTCGGTGATGGAGATAATGTTGGTGGGGATATAGGCGGACACGTCCCCCGCCTGGGTCTCCACAATGGGCAGGGCGGTCATGCTGCCCCCTCCCAGCTGGTCGCTCAGGTGAGCGGACCGCTCCAGCAGGCGGGAGTGGAGGTAGAACACGTCGCCGGGGAAGGCCTCCCGCCCCGGGGACCGCTCCAGCAGCAGGCTGAGGGTGCGGTAGGCAATGGCGTGCTTGGACAAGTCGTCGTAGACAATGAGCACGTCCCGTCCCTTGTACATGAAGTACTCCCCCAGGGCGCAGCCGGCGTAGGGGGCGATATATTGCAGGGTCGCCGAGGCTCCGGCGGGGGCGGTGACCACAACGGTGTAGTCCATGGCCCCCCGGCGGGAGAGGTTCTCCACCATCTGGGCGATGGAGCTGGTCTTCTGTCCGATGGCCACATAGATGCACACCACATTCTTCCCCTTCTGGTTCAGAATGGTGTCCAGAGCGATGGCGGTTTTGCCGGTCTGGCGGTCGCCGATAATCAGCTCCCGCTGGCCCCGGCCAATGGGGAACATGGCGTCGATGGCCAGCAGGCCGGTCTCCATGGGCCGGTTCACCGGCTGGCGGTCCAGAATGCCGGGGGCCGGATTCTCAATGGGGCGGCAGGACTCCGCCTGGATGCGGCCCTTGCCGTCCACGGGGAGGCCGGTGGCGTCCACCACACGGCCCAAAAAGCCGTCGCCCACCGGCATGGCGGCGGTGCGCAGGGTGCGTCGGACCATGCTCCCGGCGGCAATCTCCTCGCTGTCGCCGAAGAGGATACAGCTCAGCTCCCCCTGACGCAGGTCCTGAACCATCCCCTTGATGCCGGAGGAGAACATGAGGATCTCCCCGTACTGGGCGTGGTCCAGGCCGCTGACGGTGGCAATCTCACTATCCACGGCGAGCACATAACCAATCTCCTCGGGCACAATGGTAGGCTGCCAATGCTCAATGGCCTGCTGCATCAGGGGCAGGATGTCATCCTGTCCCGGAGGGATCTGGCGCAGGCAGTCCTGGAACTGACGGATGCGCCCGTTCATGCTCCAGTCGTACACATCCGACCCCGCCTGGAGGCGGAAGCCAACCCGCAGGGCATCGTCCTTCTCCCAGACAAGGGGGACCTGGCGCTGATAGGTGCGCTCCAGGAAGGCGGAGAACCGCTCCAGCTGCTGGGGCGTGGGCTTTTGGGCGCTGCGCAGGGTCGCGGTCAGGGTACCTCTAGCGTCTCTCATCCGCGCCGCCTCCCTCCGCCAGATCCAGGAACTGGTCGAAGGGGTCCGCGCCCCGGCGGAACGCCAGCTTCTTTGCCGCCTTCGCCGCCATCTCTCTCAGCTCCCGCTGGGACTCCTTGTAAATCCGCTCCCGGCTGGCCTCTGCCTCCTCTCGGGCCTTGGCGACAATGCTCTTCGCCTCCGCCTGGGCCTGGTCCAGCTGGTCCTGGACCGACTTCTGAAGGTCCTGCTGGGCCTTGGTGCGGGTCTGGCGGATCTCCTCCGCCGCCTCGTCCAGCTTGGCCTGGTACTGGCCCTTCAGCGCCTCGGCCTGGGCCAGCTTGTCCTGGGCCTGACGGTCCAGCTCCTGATAGTGGGCCTCCCGCTTGGCCATAAACTGCTTCACAGGCTTGTACAGCAGAATGTACAGCCCCCCGGTCAAAATGACCAGGTTCATCCAATGCAGCAGGATCTGCTGCCAATCAATATTCAGCGGCACAATCGTTCACCTGCCTTAGAGTACAAAGATAATGAGAATGACCACCAGCAGCGCGTAAATAATGGCCGTTTCAATAAAGACCAGACCCAGCATCATGGTGGTGCGGATCTTGCTCTCCGCCGCGGGCTGGCGGGAGATGCTCTCCGCCGCGTGGGCGGTGGCCAGACCCATGCCGATCCCGCCGCCGGCAGCGGCAATGCCCACGGCGATGCCGGCGGCCACCGCTTTCAGGCCGATGGTGTTGTCCGCCTGGACCACCGCCTCTGTCTCGTCGGACTGGGGGGCGGCGGGGGAGTCGGCCAGGGCGGGCAGGGCCAGCGCCAGGGCCAGGGCCAGCACTCCGCCCAAAACCAGAATCTTCTTCAACAGCTTGCTCATGGTAAAAACCTCCACTTATTTATACTGTAGTTTTTTATACCGATGGGGCGGCGGCCTTCCCGGTCTTTTTCTCTCGCTTGGGGGAGTGGGCCACCTCGGACACCTCGCCGTAGTACAGCGCGGTAAGCATGGTGAGCACGTAGCTCTGGATCAGGGCGTGGAGCAGGGTAAACAGCACCCCCACCACCACCGGCAGGATAAAGCTCAGACTGACAAAGTAGTACACCAGCTCGGTGACCAGCAAGCCGCTGAGCAGCGCGCCGAAGAGTCGGAAGCTCATGGAGATGGGCAGGGAGAACTCCTTCAGCGTCTTGCCCACCCCCTTGACCCCGTTGCCCGCGATGCCGCCGGAGAGGATCACCAGATAGGACAGGGTCCCCATGGCAATGGCGGCGTTTACGTCGGACAGAGGGGCGGGCAGGGTTATGGGGGCGCCGTGGGTCGTGACCGCCTGGATCCCCAGCAGCTCGAAGAGGGTCCCCACAAAGATGTAGCTGCCGGCGGTAAACAGATACAGCCCCAGAAAGCCGTTTCGGTGGGGGCTGTTGCTTTTGGCCATGCCGTCAAACAGGCCCACCCACTCCTCCAGCAGCTGCTGGAGCCGGCCGGGGACATACTGAAACCGGGGGATGACGAAAATCCTCATGCAGGCGGCCAAAAGCAGCAGGAACGCCGTCACTGTAAAGGCGGAGATCATCCCTGGACTCACCGCCTTGATCCCCAGCAGCCCCACCTGGTTCACGTCGTGGAGCACCGCGTCCCGCATCGCCTCCTGCACGCTCTCCGATCTCCCGGGGGAGCCGGTGAGCAGGGCGCCGGCCAGCAGCAGCAGAATGGCCGTCAGCCACAGCGCCAAAGCCTTTTTGTGTTGTCTCATTCCATACGCCTTCTCTCGCTTGATTCCGCAACCCCGCAGGGCGGGCGTTACTGCCATAATTATACTACCATTGTCAAGAGGCGGCCAGAGAAAAAGTCCCTGTTTTCAACACCTCTGAATGAAAGTTGTCGCTTCTTAACATGATTTTTACACCAAAAGGGGAGATTTTTTATTGTTTTTTAATTGGGACTTTTCCGCTATTCTTTTTCCTGCCGCGGCTATAGGCTTCCGCAATATGGCCATATCCCCCGCCCTTTTTCCGGGCGGGCCGGCTTGGGTCCCGGTTCAATTCAGCATTTAGATATATTCAGGATATTTCCCATGCCTCCGCCCGGAGGCAATTTGAGAACATTCTCCCTTTTGTACAAAAGATAACTTGTAATTCTGTACAGTATTCACGATTTTCTAGAAAATATACCCAGATGTTGCGCGACCTCACATATAGCGTCTCAATACAACATCCGGGTATATTTTATTGATTCCCGTCCATTTACACAGGGACGGAAAAAGTATTATATTTTTCTTGACCCATGGCCCGTGCCATGAGCAGCTTGCAGGCAAAAAATCACAGCAGAGGAGTGGAGTTATGAAGAAAATACCCCGTATCATTGCTGCGGTCCTGGCCGCAGCGCTGGTCCTTTCCCTGTCCGGCTGCGGCACGTCGGACGGCAAGACCCACCTCACCTTCCAGATCTGGGACGTGGCCCAGCGGGACGGTATGCAGGCCATCTGCAACGCCTACACCGCGCTGCACCCCGATGTGGAAATTGAGGTCCAGGTGACCAGCTGGGGCGAGTACTGGACCAAGCTGGAGGCCGCCGGCGAGAGCAACACCATGCCGGACATCTTCTGGATGCACACCGATCAGATCCTGTACTACGCTGACTTCGGCATTCTGGCCGACCTCACCGACCTCTATGCCAGCGAGGACTCCAATTTCTGGACTGACCACTATTCCGATATCTCCATCGGCAACGCCAGCGGCTCTGACGACCGGATGTACGGCGTCCCCAAGGACAGGGACAATGTGGTCCTGGTCTACAACCGGGAGATGTTCGACGCCGCCGGGGTCGCCTACCCCGACGAGAACTGGACCTGGGACGACATGATGGACGCCTCCCAGAAGATCTACGACGCCACCGGCAAGTACGGCTATATGGCCTACAACGACGAGCAGCTGGGTTACTGGAACTTTGTCTACCAGAACGGCGGCTACATCCTGGACCCGGAGACCAACATCCATGCCGGCTACACCCAGCCTGCCACTGCCGACGCCATCAAGTTCTATGTGAACATTCAGAAGAACGAGTGGTGCCCCGATCAGACCTTCTTCGCTGAGACGACCCCCGGCACCGCCTTCTTCTCCAACATGGGCTCCATGTTCTACGAGGGCTCCTGGAACCTGCTGTCCGAGCTGAAGAACTACCCCGACATGGTGGGCAAGTGGGATATCGCCCCCCTGCCCAAGTGCCCCAATCCCGCCTCCGGCGACGGGACCGGCACCATCTCCAACGGTCTGTGCTACTCCACCGCCGCCGCAGGCAAGAACCTGGAGATCGTCAAGGATGTGCTGCGCTTCTTCGGCAGCGAGGAGGGCCAGCGCATCCAGGGCGAGTCCGGCGCGGCCATCCCCGCCTACCTGGGTCTGGAGGACTCCTGGACCACCGAGTTCGCCAAGTTCGACTACCTGATCGACACCCAGGTCTGCTACGACCAGTTCGACACCTGTGTGCAGTACATCAACAACGCCAGCCGCCGCAAGTGGAAGTCCAATGTGGCCGACGAGATGGTCAAGGTCTACAACGGCGCGGATATCGACACCCAGCTGACCGTGATGCAGAGCATTGCGGACCAGTACGTGACCGACTGACCGAGAGAGGAGGTATATTTGTGAACAACAAGCTGTCCCCCGCCGCCCGGCGGGAAGAAACCTGGGGCTGGATCATGGTGGGCCCCACGATCATCGGCCTGGTGGTGCTGAACCTGTGGCCCTTTGTTCAGACCATCTACACCGCCTTCTGTGAGCACCTGGGCTTCGGCCACTACCAGTTTGTGGGCCTGGCCAACTTTACCCGTATGTTCCAGAACGCCGAGTTTTGGAAGGCCACCTGGAACACCATCCTGTTTTGTATCCTCACCGTCCCTGTGGGACTGTTCCTGTCCCTGCTGGTGGCCATGCTCCTCAACGCCAAGATCAAGTTCAAGGGGGGCTTCCGCACCATCTTCTTCCTGCCCCTGGTGTGCGCCCCCGCCGCCGTGACTATGGTGTGGCGCTTCATCTTCAACGGGGAGTACGGTATCCTGAACCAGATCTTTGGGACCCAAATCGGCTGGATCACCGACCCCAAGTTCGTTATGATCTCCTGCTCCATCGTGGCCATCTGGAGCAACATCGGCTATGACGCCGTGCTGCTGCTGGCCGGCCTCCAGAACATCCCCAAGACCCTGTACGAGGCCAACAGCATCGACGGCGCGGGCAAGGTGAAGCAGTTCTTCACCATCACTCTGCCCATGGTCTCCCCAACCCTGTTCGTGGTGATGATCATGCGCCTGATGTCCGCCGTCAAGGTCTACGACCTGATTTACATGATGGTGGAGGACACCAACCCCGCCGTCACCAGCGTGCAGAGCCTGATGTACCTGTTCTACCGCTCCTCCTTCGTGGCGGGCGAGCGGGGATACGGCTCCGCCATTGTGATTTGGACCGTCCTGCTCATCGGCCTGGTGACTGTGATCCAGTTCTACGGCCAGAAGAAGTGGGTCAACTACGACGTATAAGGAGGAATTTTTGATGAAAAACAGTTCGTTGGAAGCCTCCCAGAAGCGGATGACCATCCTCACCTATGTGGTGCTGATTCTGGCCGCCCTCATTATGATCTTCCCCTTTCTCTGGATGATCCTCACCAGCTTCAAGACCGTGGCCGAGAGCAACGCAGTGGACCCTGTGGTGATCTTCCCCAGCGCCTTCCGGTGGGAGAACTTCCGTGACGCCGTTACCAGCCTGCCCTTTATCAAGCTGTACATCAATACCGCTTTGATGATCTTCTTCCGGGTCCTGTGCGCCGTGGCCTTCAGTTCCATGGCGGGCTACGCCTTCGCTATGCTGGAGTTCCGGGGCAAGAAGCTGCTCTTCGGCATTGTGCTGGTGCAGATGTCCCTGCCCTCCCAGATCTTCATCATCCCCCAGTACCAGATGGTGGCGAAAATGGGAATGGCCAACTCCATCTTTGCCCTGGTCTTCCCCGGCATTGTCAGCGCCTTCGGCGTGTTCTTCCTGCGGCAGACCTACATGGGCATCCCCAAGGAGATTGGCGAGGCCGCCTATCTGGACGGCTGCAACCAGTGGCAGACCTTCTATAAGGTGATGTTCCCCCTGACGGGGACCTCCGTGGCCGCCCTGACCATCTTCACCGCCGTCTTCGCCTACAGCGACCTGATGTGGCCGCTGGTGGTCAACTCTGACCTGAACATGATGACTTTGTCCTCCGGTCTGGCAACCCTTCGGGGCCAGTTCTCCACCAACTTCCCGGTACTGATGGCCGGTTCCCTGCTGGCCATGCTGCCCATGGTGATCCTGTACCTGATCTTCCAGCGTCAGTTCATCGAGGGCATCGCCTCCACCGGAGGAAAGTGATTCCCATCCTTTTCTCTTCTCTCTATGTGAACAGCCCTGGCACTTGAAACTGCCGGGGCTGTTCCCCTATCACAATTTTCGTTTGGAGGCGCAGGGCTATTTTGTGGAACATTTTGAAAAATTTCCCTTGCTTCCCCGGGAAAAAACCCGTACAATCAGCCCGAGAAATCTTTAATTCAGGGGGTATCCCTAATGATCGTGCTTGACAAGGAAAACAACATTTTAACCCTCCACACCAAAAACACCACCTATCAGATGAAGGCGGACCAATACCGGGTCCTGACCCACACCTACTACGGACCCCGGGTGGACGGCTGCGACCTGTCCTACCTGGTCCGCTACGCCGACCGGGCCTGCGCCCCCAACCCAGACGAGGCGGGAGAGGACCGGACCTACTCCCTGAACACCATCCCCCAGGAATACTCCACCTGCGGCGTGGGGGACTACCGCCTGCCCTCCATTGAGCTGGAGCTGCCCAGCGGGAGCCGCTCCGCCGACCTGCGCTTCACCGGCTGTGAGGTGCGCCGGGGCAAGTACGCTCTGGAGGGGCTGCCCGCCTTCCGGGGGACCGGAGAGGACGCCCAGACCCTGGTGATCCGGCTGGAGGACGCCGCCGCCCAGGTGGAGGTGGAGCTGTACTATGGGGTGTTTGAGGAGTACGACCTGATAACCCGGGCGGCGCGGGTCATCAACCGGGGGACCGAGCCGGTCCGCCTGTGCCAGTGCGCCTCCCTGTGTCTGGACTTCCCGGGCGCGGACCTGGACCTGGTCACCTTCGACGGCTGCCACCTGATGGAGCGGGCCCCCCACCGGGCCCCTCTGCGCCCCGGGGTCCAGGGGGTTGGCAGCACCCGGGGCACCTCCAGCCACCAGCACAATCCCTTCGTCATCCTCTGCGGCCGCAGCGCCGATGAGGACCACGGCCTGTGCTACGGGGCATCCCTCCTCTACAGCGGCTCCTTCCAGGCCCTGGCGGAGGTGAGCCAGTACGACAGCACCCGCCTGGTCATGGGCGTCAATCCCTGGCACTTCTGTTGGACCCTGGCCCCCGGCCAAGCCTTTACCGCCCCCGAGGCCGCCCTGGTCTGCTCCCCCCGGGGGCTGGGAGAGATGAGCCGCCAGTTCCATCGGGCCATCCGGGCCCACCTGATCCAGGACCCCCTGGAGGGCCGGCGCCGCCCGGTGCTCATCAACAACTGGGAGGCCACCTATTTCGACTTCGACGCTGGCAAGCTGGTGGACTTCGCCAAAGCCGCCGCCCCCCTGGGGGTTGAGCTGCTGGTGATGGACGACGGCTGGTTCGGCAAGCGGGATAACGACTGCGGCGGGCTGGGCGACTGGTATGTGAACACCGGCAAGCTGCCCGGCGGGCTGGAGGCCCTGGTCCCCAAAATCCAGGAGCTGGGTATGTCCTTCGGCATCTGGATCGAGCCCGAGATGGTCAACGAGGACAGCGCCCTCTACCGGGAGCACTCCGACTGGGCCTTCCACATCCCCGGCCGCCCTCCGGTGCGGGGGCGCAGCCAGCTGGTACTGGACTTCTCCCGGGAGGAGGTCCGCCGCCACATCTACGGGCAGATCAAGTCCGTCCTGTCCAGCGCCGACGTGAGCTACGTCAAATGGGACATGAACCGGAGCCTGTCCAATGTCTGGTCCGCCGCCCTGCCCCCGGAGCGCCAGGGGGAGGTGTACCACCGGTACGTCCTGGGGGTGTATGAGATGCTGGACCAGCTGCGCCGGGACTTCCCCCACATCCTGATTGAGGGCTGCGCCGGGGGCGGGGGCCGGTTTGACGCCGGGATGCTCTACTACACCCCCCAGATCTGGTGCAGCGACAACACCGACGCCATCGACCGGCTGCGCATCCAGTACGGCACCTCCTTCTGCTACCCCGTCTCCTCCATGGGGGCCCACGTCTCCGCCGTCCCCAACGAGGCCAACGGGCGCTGCACCTCCATCCAGACCCGGGGGGTAGCGGCTATGGCGGGCACCTTCGGCTATGAGATGGACCCCGGCAAAACCACGCCGGAGGAGAAGGAGGTCATCCGGGCTCAGACCGCCTTCTTTAAGGAGCACTATGACCTGATCCAGCGGGGGGACTACTACCGCCTGACCGACCCCTTCCAGAACGGCCCCTACACCGCCTGGGAGCAGGTGTCCCCCGACCGGCGGGAGGCCCTGGTCTCCCTGGTGACCACCGCCCTCCACGCCGCCCCCTCCTTCCAGACTCTGAAGCTGAAGGGGCTGGACCCCGGCCTTACCTATCAGATCAACGGTGGGGACACCTTCCCTGGCTCCGCTCTGATGGAGGCGGGCTATCCCCTGCCCCTGTTCCATGGGGACTACCAGTCCATGCAGCTGTATTGCAGGGCAATTTGACCCGTTACAGAGGCGCTCCCCCAGAAGCGCCCCTGCCATACATGAAAAAGAGGTGACCGGAGGACCGGTCACCTTTTGATTTGGGACTGATTTTGGGTGCGCCACTCCCTGGGGGAGACGCCGTAGCGCTTTTTGAAGGCCCGGGAGAAGTGGAGCTGGTTGGGGTAGCCGCACATCTGGGAGATATCCCCGATGGAGTGGCTGGTCCCCTTCATCAGGTCGGCCGCCTTGGACAGCCGCAGGCGGATAAGGAACTCCTGAGGGGGACAGCCCATGTTCTCCTTGAAGATCTTGCTGAAATAGCTGCGGTTCAGCTTACACACGTCGGCCAGATCCTCCACGGTGATCTCCCAGGGGTAGTTGTGCTCCATATAGGTGACGGCCTCCTGGATGTAGAAGTCCCGCAGCTGGCCGCCCCGCAGCTCCCGCCGGGTTGAGGAGGACTGCATCAGCCCGTCCAGGAAGAGGCACAGGTGCCCAATGAGGTGGAGGGGCGAGGCCTGGTCGCTGTTGGCGATGTAGAGCATGGTATCCCGCACCGCCTGTCCCTGGGCCGGGCTCTGGGGGCGGTAGATGGGCTGAGACAGGTCCAGGCCCGCCCGGTCCAGATACTCCTTGACCCGCAGGCCGTCAAACTCCAGCCACACATACTTCCAGGGGTCGCTTTTGCTGGCGCAGTAGGTGTTCACCTGGTCGGGGCAGATGAGAAAGCCCTGTCCCTCCCGCAGGCTGTGGCGGTGGGATATCCCGTCCCCGTTGGTGGAGTCCAGGGTCCCCTGGCCCGAGATGACATAGTGAAACAGATAGTGGTTGCGCACATAGGGGCCAAAGCCATGGAGGGGGGCGCACTGCTCCCAGCCGTACTGGTAGAGCCGCAGGTCAAGGAAGTTCTCGTTGGGAAACACGGAGAAGGAAAAATCGTCCAATCAGGGCACATCCTCTCATGATAAATCCGATTTTCGAATTATGCCGCCCATCATATCACAGTTTCGAAGAAAAACCAACCAAATTTCAAAAAAAATCTCCGAAATTAGAAGAATTTTCCCGCACCCCTTTGTGAACTCCGAAAATTTCCAATTTCCGCCCCGGTCCGCCCCACTGGGGTTCCGTTAAATCGCCTGCTCCTTGGGCCAAATTCCCCTCCGCTCCAGCAAAAACACCAGGACCTGGAACACAATGAGCACCGCCCAGCCCAGTCCGGTGGACAGGGCCACGCTGTTCAGACCCATGGCGTCCACCAGCAGATAGGTGCCCGCAACCCGGATGGCAATCTGGATGGAGGTGCCCCAGAAGGTGATATTCATCCGCCCGGAGCCCCGGAACCAGCCGGCAAAGGAGTTCCCGAAGTAGGACAGCAGGAAGAAGCAGCTGAACAGCCGCAGGTAGGAGGCGCACAGAGCCGCCCCCTCCCCCTCCTCCAGAAAGACGCCGGCGATCTGGCGGGAGAAAATCCCCATCCCCGCCGTGAAGAATATCCCAATCCCCACGGTGAGAGCCGCCCCCAGCGCAAACCCCCGGAGGGCGCGGCGGTCCTGGCCCGCCCCCTGGTTCTGGGCGGCAAAAATGGCGATGGTCTCGCTGCCGGTGACGCCGAAGGCCTGGGTGAAATTCTCAACCCGGTTGGCGGCGGCGAAGGCGGAGATGGGGGCGCTGCCGGTGAGGCTGATGCCGTTTACGGCGCTCTGGATCATCAGCTTGCCCAGGTAGAGGCTGGACTGCTGGAGGGCGGCCACCGCGGCAAAGCTGCCGGTGAGGCGGAGCAGACGCCGGTCCATGCGCATATCCCCCCGGCCCACGCTGAGGAAGGGCCGCTTTTTCCGGATATAGAGGAAGCACAGCCCGGAGGACAGCAGCTGGGCGGAGGCGGTGGCCAGGGCGGCGCCCAGGATACCCAGCTCCAGCACCGCCACCAGCAGCCAGGCGGCGGCCAGGTTGTAGCCCAGGGAGAGAAGGAGGAAGTACAGCGCCGCCTGGGTGTCCCCCACCGCCCGCAGAGTGGAGGCCAGGTAGTTGTAGGTGAAAGTAAACACCATCCCCCCTAAAATGACCCGCAGGTACAGGGCGGCGTCCCCCATCAGCTCCGCCGGGGTCTGAATGACCGCCAGCAGCTGAGGCAGGAACAGCTGGCCCAGCACCATGGCGGCCAGGGTCACGCCCCCCATGAGCACGGCGGACACATAGAGCTGCTGGCGCAGCTTGGACAGGTCCCCTTCGCCGAAAAAGCGGGCAATGAGGACGCTGGCCCCCATGCAGGCCCCGGTGATGACGTAGATATACAGGTTCATCACGCTCTCCGCAACCCCCAGAGCGGCAAAGGTATGTTCCCCCAGGTACCTGGCCACCACCAGGGAGTTGATGATGTTGTACAGCTGTTGGAGTACATTGGCGAAGAGCAGAGGCAGGGCCAGCCGCACCAGCAGCGGCAGAATGGGCCCCTCGGTGAGGCGGATCTCACGGGACATAGGCTCCCTCCTGTCTGTCAAGGTCTGTTCCATTGGGGCGATAGAGACCGATTCAATGGGACTTTTCCTCTCTATTATACGCCAAAGGAGAAATTTGTAAATCTCTTTCGTTGGGGACCAAAAGCGGCAAAAGGCGACAGAGGGCTTGTCCTATAATGGTCTGGAAAATAATGGATGCCGCTGGCGTCCAAGGAAGGGAGCGGGTCCCATGCCGGTGACCTGTAGAGAAGATAACCGCTGTCTGACGGCGCTGGTGTCCGGGGAGCTGGACCACCACGGGGCCAGGGCGGTGATGAATGAGCTGGACCAGCGCATTGACCAGGCCCAGCCCCGGGAGCTGACCCTGGATTTGAGCGGGCTGACCTTTACCGACAGCTCGGGGATCGCCGTCCTCCTCCGGGCCCACCGGCGGATGACCCAGGTCCGGGGAGCTATGCGGGTTGTGTCCACGCCGGCCCAGGCGGGCAAGGTGTTCCGGGCGGCGGGGCTGGAGCGGATCATCCGCTTTGAGTAGGGAGGGCTCTGCCCTCCTCCCCCGTCTGGGGGAGGCAAATGAAGGAGGAACATACATATGAAAATCGAGAACCAAGTGACGCTGGAGTTCCCCAGCCGCTCCGCCAACGAGGGCTTCGCCCGCACCGCCGCGGCCTGCTTCGCCGCCCAGCTGGACCCAACCCTGGAGGAGGTCAATGACATTAAGACCGCCGTCAGTGAGGCGGTGACCAACGCCATCGTCCACGCCTACCCCGATGTGCTGGGGAAGATCGTCCTCAAGCTGCGCATCCGGGAGGACCACGCCCTGGAGATCATCGTCAAGGACTGGGGGGTTGGCATCGCCGACGTGGACCAGGCCCGGACCCCCCTCTTTACCACCGGCAGTGAGGAGCGCTCCGGCATGGGCTTCACCATTATGGAGAGCTTCACCGACTCTCTGAAGGTCCGCTCCTCCCCCGGCAAGGGCACCACCGTCACCATGGTGCGGAAAATCGCCCGCCGGGCCGGCCGGTGAGCGCCCCGCTGTCCGGCCCCGACCTGCTCCAGGCCGCCCGGGAGGGGGATTCCGCCGCCTGTGAACAGGTGCTGCTGGAGAACAACGGCCTGATTTGGAGCGTGGTGCGCCGGTACTATGGCCGGGGTGTGGAGCCCGACGACCTGTATCAGCTGGGCTGTCTGGGCTTCCTCAAGGCGGTGCAGGGCTTCGACCGCTCCTTCGGGACCCAGTTCTCCACCTACGCCGTCCCCAAAATCGCCGGGGAGATCCGCCGCTTCCTTCGGGACGACGGGCCGGTGAAGGTGAGCCGGGGGCTGAAGGAGCGGGGCGCCAGCATCCGGGCGGCCCGGGCGCGGCTGGGGGCGGAGCTGGGCCGGGACCCGACCCTCTCCGAGCTGGCGGAGGACACCGGCCTGTCCCCGGAGGATATCGCCGCCGCCGAGACCGCCATCGACCCGGTGGTCTCCCTCCAGGCGGAGACAGGTGCCGACGGCCTCACCCTGGAGGGAATGCTCACCACCGGGAATGAGGAGGACAGCACGGTGGAACGCCTCACCCTCCGCGCCGCTATGGCCCGCCTGCCCGAGCGGGAACAGCAGGTCCTCCTCCTGCGCTACTTCCGGGGCATGACCCAGATGAATACCGCCCGGGTCCTGGGGGTGTCTCAGGTCCAGGTGTCCCGCCTGGAGCGGAGAGCCTTGGAGAAGCTGCGGGAGGAATTGATGTAAGAATGGAAGGCGGCGTCAGCCGGTCAGCCCACTTCGGCAACGGGGCTCTCCAGTGCGCACGCCGGGGCGAGGGATAGGCCCTTCGAAGCAGGGGCCCACAAGCGGCGCAGCCGCTC
>NZ_QWKI01000052.1 GCF_009911645.1 Pseudoflavonifractor sp. 60 | reverse complement strand
AGTAGGTCAATCCCCACCGGCTTCGCCTCCGCCCCTTTTCAAAGGGGCCAGGCCGCCTGCGGGCGGGACGAGGGATGAGCCCTGCGAAGCAGGGCCCACAAGCGGCGCAGCCGCTTGCCCCCTTTGGCAAAGGGGCCAGGCCGCCTGCGGGCGGGACGAGGGATGGGCCCTGCGAAGCAGGGCCCACAAGCGGCGAAGCCGCTTGCCCCCTTTGGCAAAGGGGGTGCCCCAGTGCGCACACTGGGGCGGGGGATTGTCGTCTAC
>NZ_QWKI01000051.1 GCF_009911645.1 Pseudoflavonifractor sp. 60 | reverse complement strand
GACGGTCAATCCCGGCCCGGCTTCGCCGGGAGCCCCTTTTCAAAGGGGCCAGGCCGCCTGCGGGCGGGACGAGGGATTGGCCCTGCGAAGCAGGGCCCACAAGCGACACCAACCGCCAACAGAAAACAAAACACACAAAGGCCGCCGCCCATTGGGCGGCGGTCCTCATAGTATCATTACTCAGTGGTGTAGTTGTCGAAGTAGCCCTGAATGAAGACCACCGGGGTCCCCTTGTCTCCGGATCCAGAGGTCAGGTCGCACAGGGAGCCGATCAAATCGGTGAGCCGCCGGGGGGTCGTGCCCTCGGACACCATCTGACCCACCAGGTCTCCGTCCTTCTTGTGGATACGGTCCTTAATGGCCTCCTTCAGCGCCTCGCCGGACAGGTGGGCGAAGTCGTTGTCGGCCAGATATTTCAGCTTCAGCTCATTGGGGGTCCCCTCCAGACCGGCGGTGTATGCGGGAGAGACCACCGGGTCGGCCAGCTCCCAGATTTTACCCACCGGGTCCTTGAAAGCGCCGTCGCCGTAGACCATGACTTCCACATGCTTGCCGGTCTTCTCCAGCAGCTTCTTCTGGATGGCCTCCACCAGCCCCTGGCAGTCCCGGGGGAAGAGCTTCACCTGGTCCTCGGTGGACTTGTTGGAGCCCAGCAGGCCATACTTCTCATTGCAGCCGCTACCATTAACGGGGGCGTTGAGGATTTCGTCCAGGCCAAAGACCCTCTCCCCTCCGGCGGCCCGGAGCAGACGCTTGGTGCGCTCTCTGGTGTGGATGTCGCAGCACAGCACATTCTTCGTGTAGGGCAGGACCGCCCGGGGGTCGTTGGCAAAGATGATCTCCGCCTCCGCCCCGCAGCCCTCAATCAGCTCCTGGTAGTAGGCCACATAGTCCACCCCGGTAAAGGGGTGCTTTTGATCGCCGAACAGTGTCCGGTACTGCTCCAAGGTGAGGACGTCCTTGTAGGGGTCCACGCCCTTCTCGTCCACAGCGTCCAGGCTGATCAGGTGGTTGCCCACCTCGTCGGAGGGGTAGCTGAGCATAAGGACAATCTTCTTCGCCCCCTTGGCAATACCCCGCAGGCAGATAGCGAAACGGTTGCGGCTGAGGATGGGGAAGATGACGCCCACCGTCTCCCCACCCAGCTTGGCGCGGACGTCGGCGGCGATATCGTCCACGGTGGCATAGTTGCCCTGGGCCCGGGCTACAATGGCCTCGGTCATAGCCACAATGTCCCGGTCCCGGAGGGAAAAGCCGTCCTCTGCCGCGGCCTCCAGCAGGGAATTGGTCACAATCTCCACCAGATCGTCTCCGCTGCGGATAATGGGGGTGCGGATACCCCGGGATACAGTACCGACCATACGGCTCATAAAGGAACACTCCTTGTTTTCATATCATTTGTGAGAAAAGGCCCCACAAGCTTATATGATAGCACGATTTCAGCCGGTTGTAAATATAATTTTGTCAATTAATGCGGCAAAGCGGCCTACTCCACTCCAAACGAGGCGATGGCGTCCCGCATATGCCGCCACTCCCCACGCAGCGCCTCCAGCCGCTCCAGCCCGGCGGGGGTGAGACGGTAATACTTCCGGTCCGGCCCGCCGTCCCCAGGGGCCATGTACCATTCGGTGTATTTCTCCTTGCCCAGCCCCCGGAGCAGGGCATAAATGGCGCTCTCCTGGGTGTCCGGAAAGGCGGCGCGCAGGGGGGTGAGCACCTCGTAACCGTACTTGTCCCCCCCGTCCAGCAGCTGGAGCAGGCACAGCTCCAACAGCTCCTTCTTCAGCACAAGGCCACCCCCGTTCCGACAAGACCGGCAATCCCCACGAGGACCATACGAGGGAAGTAATAGAACTGCAATTCATTCACACCATACCAGGGAAGGCTCATACTTCTTGTCCAGAATATAAGAATCACACACAGCGCCGTCATGGTGAGGGCCAGCGTGTACAGCGCCAGCCACCGCCGGTCGAAGAGCTTGGCCAGCACCAGTCCGGCCAACGCAATCAGAGTGCAGGCACAGCCGCCATACCGCAGCACGTATTGCAGCATCCACGCCTGCCTGGCGACCGGGCCGGGAAAGAGTTCCTGGGCAAGGCGCTCCAGAAACTCGGGCCTTGACACATACCAGGTCCAGCCCAGCGGAATCGCTCCCACCGCCAGTACAAGCACCAGTCCCAAAATCAGCCGTCTGGACAGCGGCCCGCGCTTCTGCTCGTACCGCCGGAACCAGTACTGAGACAGCACCAGCCCCACCATCAGGACCAACACGGGAAACCAATATCTCGTTTTCCCCAAAAAATAGTCCAATTGACTGCGCCCCAAAATACACCACTTGGCCATCAGGACCAGCCCAAGTGCCAGAATCCCGAACACCGCCAGCCAACGGCGGTAGGACTTCACGTCGGTGAGCAGGCGGGCCGCCTGGACGGGGTCCCCCAGTTCCTCCACCAGCCTGCTTTCGTCCCGCTTCTCCTGAAACACCAGCTCCCTATAGTCGGCAATGGCCTCCTCTGCCTCCTTGGGTGGCAGCCGCCACCGCACCGCCCGACTGAACTTTTTCAGGTAAATTTCTCTGGTCATCCCTCTGTCTCCCTTCATATCAACGCGGCCCCCGTTCCCATAAGGCCCACCGCCCCGACGGGGAGGATCCGGGCAAATATGTAAGACCGCATGACCTCTGGAGCGCCAAACGTCAGGTCCATGGCGTGTATCACAAAGGTAACAAAACCCAACATCGCCCCCACCGTAAGACACAGGATGTACAGCGCCAGCCAGCGGCGGTCACGACACTTGGCCTGTACCAATCCGGTCAAGCCCGCCAGCGCCATAAAAATGCCTGCACACATCATCACCGTGACCAGCCCATACACGTTTTTTTCAAACCCGTAAGCCCCTCCGGGAATCTCTTCAAATATGCGGACCCCGGTCAACTGCCAAATCCGGATAAAAATCCCGCATCCTGCCACAAAAACCCCTGCTAATGCAGTCAACAGCCCTTTGGGCAAGGACCCGTTCTTCTGCCCATGCTTTCTGAACTCGCACAGAGACAGAAGCAGGCCCGCTGCCATCACAAGCACCGGATACCACCACGCACGCACTCCATTAAATGTGAAGCTCAGGGCGGTCCAAATCCATTTAGCCTGCAAAAGCAGTGCAAAGGCCAGTATGGCAAATACAGCCAGCCATCGGCGGTAGGTCCGCACATCGGTGAGCAGGTGGGCCGCCTGGACGGGGTCCCCCAGTTCCTCCACCAGCCTGTCCGGATTCCGCTCCTCCTGAAACACCAGCTCCCTATAGTCGGCAATGGCCTCCTCCGCCTCCTTAGGCGGCAAACGCCACCGCACCGCCTGGCTGAACTTTTTCAGGTACTGCTCCCTGGTCAGGGGTTTGGCTTGCTTCATCATGCACTCCTCCATTCCTCTATTGTTAAAAATTCAGTACTGATAAAAATATAATACTTGTCCGCCAGACCTTTGTCAAGAGAAATTTTTGACGGGGGCGGAGTTTTATGGTATTCTCAGAAGAAAGGAGGGACGTTCATGGATATGCAAGCTCTGGTACAAAAGCAGCGGGACTATTTCCGCACCGGCGCGGCTCTGCCCCTGTCCGCCCGGCGGGAGGCGCTCCGGCGGCTGAAAGTGGCGATCAAGACCCGGGAGGGGGAGGTCTGCGCCGCTCTGGCCGCCGACCTGAACAAGTCCCCCACTGAGAGCTATATGTGCGAAGTGGGCATGGTGCTGTCTGAGCTGACCTTTGCGGAGAGACACCTGGCCTCCTGGATGAGGGACCGGCCCCACCCCACCCCTCTGGCTCAATTCCCCGCCAGAAGCTGTTCCGTGGCGGAGCCCTACGGCGTGGTCCTCATCATGTCCCCCTGGAACTACCCCTTTCTGCTCACTCTGGGGCCGCTGATTGGGGCCGTTGCCGCCGGGAACTGCTGCGTGGTAAAGCCGTCGGCCTACTCCCCCAAGGTCTCCGGGGTCCTCCGAGAACTTTTGGCGGACTGCTTCCCGCCGGAATTTGTGTCGGTGGTGGAGGGGGGCCGGGAGGCAAATCAGGCCCTGCTGGAGCAAAAATTTGACTACATTTTCTTCACCGGCAGCCCCGGGGTCGGCCGGGAGGTGATGGCCAAGGCGGCGGCACACCTCACTCCCGTGACCCTGGAGCTGGGGGGCAAGAGTCCCTGCATCGTGGACAGCACCGCCAAGCTGGACCTGGCCGCCAAGCGGCTGGTGTTCGGCAAGCTGCTCAACTGCGGCCAGACCTGCGTGGCCCCCGACTACCTGCTCATCCACCGCCAGGTGAAGGACCGCTTTCTGGCGTATGTGAAGCGGTGGATCACGGTCATGTACGGCCAGCAGCCCCTGGACAACCGGGGCTATGTGCGCATGGTCAACGAGAAGCACTTCCGCCGGGTCCTGGGACTCATCCACCGGGAGAAGGTGGTCTTTGGCGGCGGATATGACCCCGAGACCCTGAAAATCCAGCCCACCATTCTGGACAACGTGTCCCTGGAAGAGCCAGTAATGCAGGAGGAGATTTTCGGGCCGGTGCTCCCGGTGCTCACCTTCGACAGGGTCCAGGAGGCGCTGGACCTTGTCAATGCCCGGCCCAAGCCTCTGGCCCTCTACCTGTTCTCGGAGGACAAGGGGGTCCAGGACCTGTTCCTCCGCCGGGCCTCCTTCGGCGGCGGCTGTATCAACGACACCATTATCCACCTGGCTACCAGCCGGATGCCCTTCGGCGGCGTGGGGGAGAGCGGCATGGGCGGCTACCACGGCAAGGCCAGCTTTGACACCTTCACCCACTGGAAGAGCGTGGTAAAAAAGTCGACCCGCTTGGACCTGCCCTTCCGCTACGCCCCCTACACCCCTGGCAAGGACAAGCTGATCCGCCTGTTTTTGAAATAAAAAAAGACGTCCCCAGACGTCTCCGCCAAAAAGAAATGACCCTTGACCGCCCGTTTCGTAATCCGATGCAGTCAAGGGTCATTTCTGTTCTGTCTTATTATCTAACATCATATGGCTACCTCCGTTTCTATTGGATACGCTCCGCGCTCCACTCCCGCCGGCAATCTTCCAGTTCTTCAACGACCATCCATCATACTCCCGCTCTGCGGACAAACTCCTCAAATGTGAGGCCCTTTGGTCGGATTCCTCTCGCCTTGCCTTTGTGGACTGTGCGCCTTGCGCTTGCTGAACGCCTTCTGCTTCGGTCAGGTCTCGTCAGGGAGGCATATCCTATTACCAGATCACGGGTACTCCCGAGGTCCCTCAACTGGAATCCTGTCGCTCCCAAGTGTTCTTCTTCCCCTCTCATGGCGCTTACTTGGGCTATGAAACACTTGACCTTGCAGCCGGCCTCAGCCGCTGGGGCTTTTACCTGTACATGGGACTCACCCTTCCTTGTTCTGGTTATAATTTACCACACTAATGTAATTCTGTCAAGGATTTTTGTTCGTTTTTATCACCAAATTTTCCGCCGGATTTTCTACACCCCTCCAAAAATCCCTGCGAAAGGCGGCGTCCGGGAGGGACGCCGCCTTTCGCGGGGCTCAAATATGGTCGGGCTCGGGATCGCCGGGGAGGGCACACAGGAACTTGTACTGGGGGACCAGGGACTTCCACCCCTCCAGCACCTGGCCGGCCAGCTCCGGCGTGAAGAAGATCCCCTCGCAGTTGCAGGCCCGGGAGAAGCTGATCTGCCGCCGGTTGTACCAGGGGGAGAGCAGCGGGCCCGGGTCCCCCTTGGGGCGCTTGTACTCCTGACCGTCCAGCTCAAATTCCCCCCGCCGGTTTACCGCCCTGGCCAGCTTCTCCACCGGCTTGGGGTCCCGGTCGATGCGGGCGCGCAGCTTGGCCATGGTCACCGGGGGCACATCCCAGCAGCCCATGCCGTAGCCGTACCGGTCGGCGGCCACCTCAAACCAGAAGCAGGGGATACAGCCGTCGTGCTCCCCCGGCTTGCGCAGGGAAAACCACAGGTGGTCCTTGTAGGGGCCCCGGCCAAAGAGACGGCGGGCGTCCCGGTAGATGCGGCTCACTTTCAGCTCCAGGCCCAGCTTGGGGAAGGCCCCGGTCATCTCCCTGGTGAGCTGGGCGGCCAGCTCCCTGGTGGGCCGGTCCACCTCATTAATAAATTCCTCCTTGTGGGCCAGAAACCAGGGGCGCTCGTTGTTCAGCCTCAGCCCCCACAGGAAGTCGATGGTCCCCTGCGTGTATCCTTCAAACATATGATTTCCCCTATCTCTCTGCGGTGATTTCCAATTTTTGAAAACTTCCCGCCCTGGGAAGGACGGGAAGTGGTATTCCATCAGGCGGCCACGGCGTTGGGATCAATGAAGTTCAGGCCGGAGTCGGAGGGTTCCGGCTGTTCCGGTCCCGGGTCCTCTGTGCCGGAGGGCTCGGTGGTCCCAGTGTCTTCCGGCTCGGTGGTCCCGGGGTCTTCCGGCGTGGTGGTCCCGGGGCCGCCGGGCGTTTCTGTGCCCGGGTCGGCAGGAGTCGTGGCGCCCGGGTTGGTGGGCGTCGTGGTGCCGGGATCGGCGGGCTCGGTGGACGCCGCAGGGGGCTTGCCGTTGACCCAGGTGGTGGGGTCGCCGTCGGCGGGGTTATAGTAATAGGTGTGGGGGCGCATACTGTAGCTGCTGGTCCCCATATCCTGCTTCTCCACCACGGTGCCGTCGGCCTCCCGGATGGTGCGGTAGGTGTGGGCCTTCTTGCCGGTGTAGGCGTTCTGCTCCCGGTCCAGCACCAGAGTCCCCCGGGCCACGCTGGCGTCCGGCTGGTAGACAGTGGTGGGATTGACCACGTCGTACACCGTGCTGGTGGGGTCGCCGTAGCGGCCGTCAATATTGGTCCCGTAAATCTTTGCGGTCAGCTTCAGAGAGCCCCCCGAGGTATAGGTGACCACCGACACCTTGATGGGGTAATCGGTGCTGTTTCTGAATCGGAAATCCAGAGTGTCGCCGTACACCGTAGCGTCCATCCCGGCGGGCATATAGGTGACGGCAAACCGGTGGTCGTGGCGCTCCACGATCTCCAGGGTTGAGTGGAGCACCGCATAGTAGATGGTGGAGGAGCCCTGGCAGACGCCGCCGCCAATGCCGTCCTCCGACCGGCCGCCCACGTAGATGGGGGCGGGGAGATAGCCATTTTTCGCCGAGAAGCCGCCGGCGGTCTTATTATAGGAGAATTCCTCTCCGGGCAGGACAATGGTGTCGTTGCACCGGGAGGCGGCCAGCTTCACATTCGCCCTCCGGGCGGTGGTGCCGGTGACGGTAGTGGTGGCCTCCCCCAGCACATCCCGGAACAGGCTGCCCCCCAGGTCCTCCTTGGTCACCTTGGGCTGGGTCAGGGTCAGGGGGATGGAGAAGGTCTCGCCCCCCTTGGCCGCCTGGTAGGCGCTGCGCAGGGCCTGGACGTCAAAATCGACCCCCACCGTGTGGTCGGTAATCTCCATGGACTCCAGGTCCAGGGCGGCGTCCTTGGGCTCGGTGTACACCGCCCGGTGGATGGCCTCAAAGTCGGGCTCGGCCACCTCGCTGGTCTGGCCGGTCAGCTCCACCTTTTGCATGGAGGACTCAGTCTGGCCGCTGAAGCGCTGCTCATAGCCCGCCAGCAGGTTCTCCTCCGCCTGGGTCCGGGCCTCCTCCCAGTCCACAGTGACCACCGGCGCCCCCTTGACCATCACCAGCCGGTCCTCCTCAATGGTGTAGCCCTGGTCGTCGGTGGCGGTGACCGCCTGCTCCATCCGCTCCATCAGGTCCTGGAGGGCGGGGTCGTCCTCAGGGATCACCGCCGGTACCTGACTGGACATGCCCAGCATATGTCCCAGCAGCTGGGGGCCGCCGGTGAGGAAGTTCCCCCGGCCCTCCTGCCAGGCGTTTTGGGCGCTCTGGGCAGCGTCCACCTGAACATCCGCCCCGTTCAGCTCCTCGCTGAACTCCTGGTCTGTCGTATAGTGCAGCGCCAGGGTCACATCCTTCCCCTGCTGGCTCACCGCCGTCTCCACCGCACTCTGGGCCTGCTCCACCGTCATGTTGGATACATTTACGCCGGAAATGGACACGTTGGGCAAAATTTCCTGCCGTCCTCCGGCCCAGGCGCACAGCCCCAGATAGGCCGCCGCCAATATGCCCACCACCGAACCGGTGATGAGCCAGGGCAGCTTGCCGCCGCCCTCCTTTTTCGCTACGCGCTGTCCTTGCATCGCTCTCATTCCCTCCTGCTGCTTCCATACCGGCCCCGAGACCAGTAAATTATATTATATCACGGGCCTCCCCCGAAATAATTACAGAATAGTTACAACTCAGCCCCTTCCCTCCCTTTTCCAGCCCGAACACGCCCCTCTCCAGACCTCTCCCGCTATGACCCAAATTTACCGCCCTTTCTTCAGTAAATTTTAAGAAAAAATCAATTCCCTTTTGGAAATTTTCTGTTATAGTAGTAAGGGAGTGGTGATTCATTGCTTCCGTCCCGCCAAGGGCAGGGGGAAGACGCCGAAATCAGGAGAGCTCACCGGAATCAGGAGCTCTTTCACAGTACTTTCATGTTTGGGGGATGCGCTATGTCTGACTATCAGGGCAACCAAAAAAACAACGACGTGGTCTACTGGCTGATTGCCGTGGGCCTGATCTGTACCGGCTTTGCCGCGCCAATCGGCGTGCTGATGATTGCGCTGAGGCTGTTCAGCGGGGGCAAGAAAAAGGGCCGCCATCCCTACTACCAGCAGCAGAGCCAGACCCCTGCCGGAGCCCGGACCACCGGCCAGGTCTTCCGCCCCCAGACCGCCCAGGAGAAGCCTGGCCAGGATCAGCGCGTTCTCAAGCCCAAGAAAAAGTGGGGCCGGAACAGGGACCCCATCGCAGCGCTGAGCAAAAAGGGCAAGGGCTGGGCCATTGCCGGGGCCGCCACCGCGGCGGGCTGTCTCATCGGCTTTTTCGGCAGCCTGAGCGAGCCGCTGTACTGGCTGTTCCGGGGCGACCTGCCTCTGTTCATACAGGGGCTCTCCGGACCCCTGGTCCTGCTGTGCTGCGCGGCCGCAGGGCTGGGCGGACTGTGGGCCGGAGTGCGTAAGCAAAAGCAGGCCCGGCGCTACCGCAGCTACCTGGCGATGATCGGCCAGAAGACCACTGTATCCGTCTCCGTCCTGGCCTCCGCCACCGGCCTCTCCCCCAACAGGGTCCGGGAGGACCTGTCCGATATGCTGGACGAGGGCCTGTTCCCCCAGGGCTTTCTGGACTACGGCGGCGACCGGCTGGTCCTCACCGGCGGCGGCATCTCTGAGCCCGTTGAGGAGCCCCCCGCTCCCGCCCCCAAGGGGGATGAGAACGCTGTGCTGGCCGAGATCCGGACGGTGAACGACGCCATCAAAAATGAGAAAATGTCCGCCCAGATCGACCGGATCGGGGTCATCACCGCCAAGATCCTGGACTATCAGAAGTCCCACCCCGCCAGGGCCCCTCAGCTCCACAGCTTCTTGAGCTACTACCTGCCCACGACCCTGAAAATCCTCCGGGCCTACGGGCAGCTGGAGGCCCAGGAGGTGGCCGGCGAAAATATCACCGCCGCCATGCAGCGCATTGAGGGGATGATGGATAAAGTGGTGGAGGGCTTTGAGAAGCAGCTGGACCTCCTCTTCCAGGGGGACGCCATGGACATCACCACCGACGTGGAGGTGCTGGAACGGATGCTGGCCAAGGACGGCCTGTCCGACCGGGACGGCATCACCTTACAGCTGTAACAGCCCAAAAACAGAAGCTGAACCCCATTTGTGAGGGATGCCGCCTGACAAATGGGGTTCTTCTTATCCTCTTTTGTAGGTCACATAGCGGAAGGGAATGCCGCCCTCCTCCAGCTCCGGTCCCTCCTCTGCCACAGACCACTCCGGGCGCTTGTCCAGATCAGGGAATCCGCAGTCGGCCCCGGGAAAGCTCCAATCTATTTTCGTAATGTAGGCGGTGTCACACCGCTCCAGCAGGGCCGCGTACACCGAGGCGCCCCCGATGACAAAGGAGTCCGCCGGCGCCGCCGCCAACAGAGCGGTCAAGTCAGAGAAGACCTCTCCCCCCGCGGGGGCAAAGTCCGGACTCCGGGATAAAATCAGGTTCCGCCGCCCCTTCAAGGGCCGCCCCCCGGGAAAGGTGGCCAGGGTCTTCCGGCCCAGGATCACCGTATGGCCCAGGGTCAGGGCCTTAAAGCGCTTCAAATCCTCCGAGAGGTAGACCAGCTGGTCGCCCCCACTTCCAATGGCCCAGTTTTGGTCCACCGCAACAATCAAATTCATACCGCTCCCTCCTTACACCGCAACCGGTATCTTTCCCTCCAGCGGGCTGGCCCGGTAGCCCTCCAGTTTCACGCTGTCGGGGGTAAAGTCATAGAAATCAGTGACGCTCCGGTCCAGGCTGAACGCCGGCGCGTCATAGGGCGTGCGGGCAATCAGCTCCTCCACCACGGGGACGTGGCGGTCGTAGATGTGGCAGTCAGCAATGACATGGACCAGCTCCCCCGCCTCAAAGCCGGTGACCTGGGCCAGCATATGGAGCAGCACCGCGTACTGCATCACATTCCACCCGTTGGCGGTGAGCATATCCTGGGAGCGCTGGTTGAGAATGCCGTTGAGGATGTTCCCGGACACGTTGAAGGTCATGGAGTAGGCGCAGGGGTACAGGGCCATCTCGCTCAGGTCGTGGTGGTTATAGAGGTTGGTGATGATCCTCCGGGACGCGGGGTCGTGCTTCAGGTCCCACAGCACCTTGTCCACCTGGTCCATCTCTCCCTGGGGATAGCGGTGCTTGACCCCCAGCTGGTAGCCGTAGGCCTTGCCGATGGAGCCGCTCTCGTCCGCCCAGGCGTCCCAGATGTGGCTGTGCAGGTCGTGGATGTTGTTGGACTTCTTCTGCCAGATCCACAGCAGCTCATCCACCGCCGACTTGATATACTGCTTCCGCACGGTGAGGATGGGAAACTCCCGGCGCAGGTCGTAGCGGTTGACAATCCCGAAGAGCTTCACCGTGTGGGCCGGAGCCCCGTCCTCCCATCGGGGGCGAACCTGGCGGTCGGTGTCCCACACCCCCTTGGAGAGAATCTCTTTGCAGTTCTGGATAAATATCTGGTCGGCATAGCTCATGGCTCAATGTTCCTCTCTGTTTTGATGGGCCTATTTTAGCAAAATACTGTAAAAAAAACAAGCCCCCGTCCATCAGGCAGGAGCTTCTCCACAGAGTTTGACAAAATACTCCGCTCTGCGGTATAATAGCTGCGCCGAGTCTTGATCGACAAGGCCGGAAGGGTTTATTGTTGCAAACGGCAGGTGGTTAGTCCTCCATTCTATATGGGGGCCTTGTCCCCCGGAAAGGGGGGACCGCTATGGTTACATATGGGGAGCTCTTTACATACTCCCTTGTGATTCTTGGCGTTGTTGGTCTGTGCTATCAGATCTTCAAAAGGAAATGACCACTCCTTAGCCCCGGCGTGGTCATTTCTTAACTAAACTCTGGGACTAACCGCTTGTCACAGTATCCCTTCCGTCATTATTATACCCTAAACAGCCGGTTTGTCAAGGGAAAACCCTCTTCTACCTCAGATTTCCAGTCGAAGCAGTGCCCGCAGGTCAATCCCCACCGCTTCGCCTCCGCCCCTTTTCAAAGGGGCCAGGCCGCCTGCGGGCGGGACGGGGGATAGGCCCTGCGAAGCCGGGCCGCACAAGCGGCGCAGCCGCTTGCCCCCTTTGGCAAAGGGGGCCCCTGAGCGAAGCGAGGGCGGGGGATTGTCCCTGAAAGCACCATCTTCTACCTAAAATTTCAAGTAGAATCAGTGCCTGCAAATCAATCCCCACCAGCTTCGCCTCCGCCCCCTTTCAAAGGGGCCAGGCCGCCCGCAGGCGGGACGGGGGATGAGCCCTGCGAAGCAGGGCTACACAAGCGGCAGCTCAGGGACACAAAGGAGCAATGATTACTCAGAGGCTATGGGAGGGCCGTTCCTTATCTACACATGAGCGGCGATATATCAGGGATAACTACACAAATTTACCTGCGGCAGTACGAAATACTCATCTGAAAAATTGGACAGATAAACGATAATTTTTGCTAATAAAAACAGCACGAAAAAGACAGCCTGTTTCCAGCAGGCTGTCTTTTTATGTTCAAGCTCCTTTGTATTTCTTCCGTGTGGCAATACCGCCCCGAATGTGCCGCTCCGCCTTGTTCTGCTCCAGGACCTCCTTCACCTGGAGGTAGAGGGTCCGGTTGAAGGTGGGCAGACGTTCCGACAGATCTTTATGTACTGAGCTCTTGCTGATCCCAAACTTTTGTGCCGCGGAGCGCACCGTCGCCCGGTTCTCCAGGATATACAGCGCCAGACGTTCGGCCCGCTCCTCCATGTTTCCTTTCAAAGCACAACACTCCCCGACTCTTGCTGCTTCCATCCTATGCAAGATTTACGGGAGATATGAGCGGATGCGCTTTACTGATTGGAACACTGTGCCCGCCGCAGAAGGGTTCCTCTGCGGCGCTCTCACCCCATGTTGACGATAAAATTGGGCTCCTTCCCCTCCAGAATCAGCCGCACGGAGTTCCACATATTCCGGTGGGCCCTGCGGAAGACGCCGCCGGTGATGCCCCCCAGGTGGGGGGAGTACACCGCCCGGTCCGCAATTTCGGCGGGCAGGTCCACCAGCGGGTGGCTGGCGGGGGTCGGCTCCGGGTCCAGGGTATCCACGGCGACGCCCCCCAGCCTGCCCTCCAGCAGCGCCTGACGGACGGCCAGATTGTCCACCAGCTGGCCCCGGGCAGTGTTCACCAGAATGGCCCCCGGCTTCACGCGGGACAGAAACGCCTCGTTCACCAGATGGGCCGTCTCCTCATTCACGGCGCAGTGGAGGGACAGGATATCGCACCTGGCCGCCAGCTCCTCCAGGGGCAGGTAGGTGACCCCCAGCGCCGCCTCCACCTGGGGCGGGCGGCGGTGGGCGGTGTAGTAGTACAGGGTACAGCCGAAGGGGCGCAGCAGCCGGGCCGCAGCGGTACCAATGTCCCCCAGCCCGATGATGCCCACCGTCTGCTCCCCCAGTTCGGGGGCGTTGGACACCATAAACCGCTCCTTAAATTGGATCTGCTCCCCCGCCTTCACCGCCCGGTGGCCGGTAACGCCCTGGCGCAGGGCCATGAGCATGAGCATGACGGTGTGCTCTGCCACGCTCCCGGCGTTGCAGCCCTTGTTGTTGCACACGAACACTCCCCGCTCCCGGGCGGCCTGGATATCAATGGCGTTGTAGGCGACCCCCTCGGAGTGGATCATCCTCAGTTGGGGCAGGGCGGCGATGGTCTCCCCATCCACCCGGGTTATGGCGTCGGCAAACACCACCTCCGCGTCCGGATGCTCCCGGGCCGCCTGGAGGGTCGATTGGTGGGCGGCGGCAAAGACCAGCTCCACCGGCAGGTCCTCCACAAAATCGGGCCGGTACAGGTCGTACCGGGACTTGGGCCCAAAAATCAAAATCTTCATACTGTCGCCTCCAGCGCGGCCCAGCCGTTTTTCTCCCGCTTCTTCGTCAGCGTGAGCCCCGCCTGTTTCAGGGCGGCTTCCACCTCCCCGGTCCGGGCGTCGATGATGCCGGAGCACAGGAAGACCCCGCCCTTCTCCAGCAGGCCGGGCACCTGGGGGGCCAGGGGGATAATCACATCGGCCACAATGTTGGCCAGTACCAGGTGGTACCTCCTCCGGGCCAGCTCCGCAGCCAGGGCCCGGTCGGCGAGCACATTGCCCGCCCGCACGGTATACCGGTCCCGCCCAATGCCGTTGAGGGCGGCGTTCTCGTAGGCCACATCCACCGCCTTGGGGTCAATATCCACCGCCGCGGCGGACTCCGCCCCCAGGACCAGGGCGGCAATGGACAAAATCCCGCTGCCGCAGCCCAGGTCCAGCACGGAGCAGCCGGGGGCGGTGTGCTCCTCAACTCCCTCCAGGCACAGCTGGGTTGAGGCGTGGGAGCCGGTGCCGAAGGTGAGCCCCGGGTTCAGGTAGAAGGGGACCCGCCCCGGGGGGATGGGCTCCTCCCGCAGCCAGTCGGGGACCACGTAGAGCCGCCTGCCCACCTCCAGGGGCCTGTAGTACTTCTGCCAGCTGTAGGCCCAGTCGCTGTCGGTGAGAGGGGTCGCGGTGTACTCCTCCTCCAGCCCCCGGGTATAGCCCGCCAGCTGCTCCCTGCCGTCGGCGTCGTCGGTGACGTAGAACTTGACCCGGGTCACCCCCTTCATCCGGTCCAGCAGCTCCTGGTCCACATAGTCCCAGTACTGGCGGTTCTGCTCCAGAAACTGGAGAAAGTCCCCCTCGTCCTCAATGACCACGCTGTCCATTCCGGCGGCGGCCAGCCGGGCGCACACCTGGTCCAGCCTGTCCGGCGTGGTGTTCACCGCAATTTCCAACCATTTGATCTCGTCCATCGTTCCACTTCCATTCTGTTTTCCCGCTCCCCTGCCGCGTCCTCACCGCTCGGTGCCAATGTAGAACAGCGCCACCGTGCCGGGGCCGGAGTGGGCGCCGATGACGGGCCCAACCCGGTTGATTAATATCTCCTGGACGCCGAAGCGCTGCTTCACCATGTCGGCCACGGTCTGGGCGTCCTCCAGGCAGTCGCCGTGGCTTATGAAGACGGTGAGGCTGCCCGAGTCAATGGAGGTCTGGGCCATTCGGTCCACCAGGGCCCTGAGGGCGGCCTGACGGCCCCGGATCCGGGCCATGCTCACCAAATGCCCCTGGTCGTCCACATGGAGGACAGGCTTGATCTGAAGCATGGACCCCACCACGGCGGTGGCGGCGGAGATGCGCCCGCCCCGCTTAAGGAAGTAGAGGTCGTCCACCGTGAACTGGTGGCACACATTCAGCTTGTGGTCCTCGACCCAGTCCCGCACCTCCTCGATGCTCCCCCCTCTGGCCCGTGCCTGGGCGGCGTACCACACCAGCAGCCCCTGGCCCAGGGAGGCGCACAGAGTATCCACGGTATACAGCTTGCGCTGGGGATACTTCTTTTTCAGCTCCTCCACAGCCATCGCGGAAGAGTTGTAGGTGGTGGACAAGCCAGAGGAGAAGGCCAGGATCAGCACATCCTTTTCCGCCTGAAGCAGAGGCTCCAGCGCCTGGGTGTACTGCTCCACATTCACGCCGCTGGTGGTGGCCATCTCCCCCCGGCGCAGACGGCCGTAAAAATCCTGGGGGGCCATATCCCGGTCGTCGGGATAGTCAGAAAGGGTACGCTTTCCCATGGTAAAGCACAGGGGGAGGACCTGGATATCCAGCTCCTGAACCATGCTGGCGGGCAGGTCGGCGGAGGAATCGGTTATGATTACAAAGTCAGACATACATATTTTCCTTTCTTTAGGATGCTCCAAAACAGGGCGGTCAGCCCTTCTTTTTTCGTTTGTCCTCCGGCGGCTGGAGGATATCCAAAATCCGCTGGCAGGCCAGCTGGTTGGCATAGCTGCGTACCGCCAGGTTGAGGGCCATCCTGGCCAGGTCCTGCTCCGGGACCTCCGGGTCGATGGTCTGGGCCGTGTCAGTGAGGGCCTGGTCCAGGGCGCTGCAAAAGTAGCCGTACAGCTCCGGCGGAGTCTTGCCGGTGGTCCGGCCCGCCTCCATCAGCGCACCGATGTTCCGTACCGACAGCACCTGCTTCAGCGCCGACACCGCCGTAAGATAGCCCAGATGGATGGGACCGTACCGCTTGCCCTCCGCCCGGGGCACCAGGCCCTCCTTGATATAGTTGTTCACCATAGCGGCGGTGAGGGTGGAACCCTCGTCAAAGCGGATCAGCTGCCGGGGCATGTAGGAGATCAGCTGGTCCATGTACAGGGCCAAATCGGGCAGCTCCTCCCAGCGGGCAGGCCGCTCCTGCTCCATACGCTCTCTCAGGTTTTGAAGTTCGTCCACAGAGCGGACCTTCTTTCTCAAATATGATACCGGGTATTATATCACGAAATATCGGGTATTGCAAAGAAAATCCCGAAAATCGCTTAAATTCGTAACACATTTTTCGCAGGGCTCATCCCCCGTCCCGCCCACAGGCGGCCTGGCCCCTTTGAAAAGGGGCTCCCGGCGAAGCCGGGCCGGGATTGACCTGCCGGCACTGCTTCTACTTAAAAGCTCAAATAAAAGGTGGTGCTCCCAGAGACAATCCCCCGCCCTCGCTTCGCTTGGGCACCCCCTTTGCCAAAGGGGGCAAGCGGCTGCGCCGCTTGTTTGGCCCTGCTTCGCAGGGTCCATCTCCCTCAGCGCCGCCGCAGATTCTCCCCTCTCCGGCGCAGCCGCTCCAGGGCGCTGCCGTGGTCGATGGAGCGCAGCCGTGGGAAGGCCCTCAGCAGACGGCGGCGGCCGAAGGACTCCCCCTCCAGCAGCGCCTGAACGCTGGTGTGCCACTCCTCCAGCTGGCGGCGGACCTGGGTGCGCTGCTCGTCCCGGCGCTGCTCCCACTCCTCCATCTCATCGGCCAGCTCAGCCCGGCGCTGGGCCAGACGGAAGGCCAGCTCGTCCAGGTCCTCCTTCCAGTCCGCCCCCCGCTCGGCGGCGTCCAGAACCCGCTCGGCCAGGTTCTCGCCAAACTCGTTGGAGGCCTCCTTGATTTTGGCGGCCAGCTCGTCGATCTGTTCCAGATGGCGGTTCAGCTTCACGATGGTGGACACGGTAGCCGCCAGGTCCACCCCCATCCCCGCACTGAGCACCGCCAGCAGCACCAGCCCCAGCATATGGGGGCACAGGTGGATCAGCGCCAGCACCGTGGGGTGGAGCAGCTTCACCACAAACACGCAGGCCAGCCCCCAGACGATGGAGAATCGCAGGCAGATGTAGCCGCTGAGGTTGAAGGGCTCGTCGGAGTAGTCCCACCACCGCTGGTGGAACAGCTTCTCCAGCACAAAGCCGGTGAGCCACTCCAAAATGGAGGTGAGCACCACTGAGCCCACAAACAGGATGGGCAGATTCTCCGACAGGGGGGTCAGACAGCCCAGCACAATGACAACGCCGAAGCCGTAGACCGGGCAGACGGGACCGTTGAGAAAGCCCCGGTTCACAAATTTTCCCGTCACCAGGGCGGCATAGCTCACCTCGGTACACCAGCCCAAAAAGGCGTAGATAAAAAAGATCCATAAAAAGCGGTACAGCATAAACTGTCTCCTCCCGCAAGGTAATCCTGGATATTATACCTGTTTTCGGAGAAAATGTCCACCCCCTTGACACAGAAGGTAAAAACCATGTATCCTTATTCTTAGCTGTATTTGATTTTGGAGAGGCGGACGGCCCAATGAAAAAGCTGGTTTTGGGAATATTGGCCCATGTGGACGCGGGGAAGACGACCCTGGCCGAGGGGCTGCTATATGTAAGCGGGGCGGTGCGCAAGCTGGGCCGGGTGGACCACCGGAACGCCTTTCTAGACACTAGCGCCCAGGAGCGGGAGCGGGGCATCACCATCTTCTCCAAGCAGGCGGAGCTGACCTGGGGGGAGACCGCCTTCACTCTGCTGGACACGCCGGGCCATGTGGACTTCTCCTCTGAGATGGAGCGCACCTTGCAGGTACTGGACTGCGCCGTACTGGTGGTCAGCGGCACCGACGGCATCCAAGGCCACACCCGAACCCTGTGGCGGCTGCTGGAGCGCCACCAGATCCCCACCTTCCTCTTCCTCAACAAGATGGATTTGGCGGGGGCCGACCGGGACGCCCTCCTGGCCCAGCTGCGGGAGAAGCTGGACGGCGGCTGTCTGGACTTCTCCGGCGGACTGGGGCCAATTCTGGAGGACCTGGCCGCCTCGGACGAGGAGCTGCTGGACAAATACCTGGAGTGGGGAGAGGTCACCTGGGAGGAGGCTGCCAGCCTTGTCGCCCGGCGGCTGGTCTTCCCCTGCTTCTTCGGCTCTGCCCTAAAGCTGGAGGGGGTCGAGGCGCTGCTGGAAGGTCTGACCCGGTACAGCCCGATCCCGGAGTTCGGCCCGGAGTTCGGCGCCAAGGTGTTCAAAATCGCCCGGGACGGCGCCGACCGCCTCACCTATGTCAAGGTGACCGGCGGCTCTCTCAAGGTGCGGACCCCGCTGGAGGGGGCGGACTGGCAGGAGAAGGTGAACCAGATCCGGGTCTACTCGGGCAGCAGGTACCAGACCCTGGAGGAGGCCCCCGCCGGTACGGTGTGCGCCCTCACCGGCCTGACCCGGACCCGCCCCGGAGACGCCCTGGGCTGTGAGCCCCCCTCCCTCAAGCCGGAGCTGGAGCCCGTCCTCACCTACCAGGTGATCCTCCCCCCCGCCTGCGACGTCCACACCTTTTTGAAAAACCTCCGCCAGCTGGAGGAGGAGGACCCCCAGCTGCGCATTGTGTGGAACGAGACCCTGGGGGAGATCCACCTCCAGCTGATGGGAGAGGTCCAGCTGGAGGTGATGACCCGGCTGATTCAGGAGCGCTTCGGCGTGGAGGTGGGCTTTGGCGCGGGAAATATTGTCTACCGGGAGACCATTGCCGGCCCGGTGGAGGGGGTGGGCCACTTCGAGCCCCTGCGCCACTACGCCGAGGTCCACCTCCTTCTGGAGCCCGGCCCCCGGGGCAGCGGGGTCGTTCTGGCCTCCGCCTGCTCCACCGACCAGCTGGACCTGAACTGGCAGCGGCTGATCCTGACCCACCTGATGGAGAAGCGCCACCGTGGGGTCCTCACCGGGTCCCCCATTACCGACGTGAAAATCACCCTGACGGCGGGCCGGGCCCACGTGAAGCACACCGAGGGGGGCGACTTCCGCCAGGCCACCTACCGGGCGGTACGCCAGGGGCTGATGCAGGCCCGAAGCATCCTGCTGGAGCCCCACTACGACTTCACCCTGGAGCTCCCCCCCGACTGCGTAGGCCGGGCCATGAACGACCTCCAGACCATGGGAGGCAGCGTGGAGGGACCGGAGATGGAGGGGGACCTGTCCCTGCTCACCGGACACGCCCCGGTGGCCGGCCTGCGGGACTACTGGCGGGAGGTCACCGCCTACACCCGGGGGCGGGGGCGGCTGTCCTGCGCCCTCCGGGGCTATGAGCCCTGCGCCAATCAGGAGGAGACCGCCGCCCGCTTCGCCTACGACCCGGAGCGGGATGTGGAAAATCCCCCCGACTCGGTATTCTGCTCCCACGGGACGGGGATCATCGTCAAGTGGGACCAGGTGTTCCGGCATATGCACGTGGACAGCGGCCTGCGCCTGGGCGGGGAGGAGCCTCAAACCCGGTCCGCCGCCCCCGCCGGAGGACACAGACAGTACCAGGGGGGCAGTCTGGAGCAGGACAAGGAGCTGCTGGCCGTCTTTGAGCGCACCTATGGCAAGGTGGAGCGGGACGCCTTCCGTCCCCAGAAAAAGCCCGCCCGCACCAGCCTGGACGAGGGGAAGTACACCATCCGGGACCAGTATACCGGGCCGGAATACCTGCTGGTGGACGGCTACAACATCATCTTCGCCTGGGAGGAGCTCACCGCCCTGGCCCACCAGGATGTGGCCGCCGCAAGGGCCGCCCTGGAGGACATTTTGTCCAACTACCAGGGCTACCGCAGATGTGTGGTCATCCTGGTCTTCGACGCCTACAAGGTGAAGGGCAACCCAGGCTCAGTGGAGAAAAAGGACAATATCTATGTGGTCTACACCAAGGAGGCCGAGACGGCGGACACCTACATCGAAAAGGCCACCTACGACCTGGGCAAAAATCACCGGGTACGGGTGGCCACCTCCGACGGGCTGGAGCAGCTTATTATCCTGGGACACGGGGCGCTGCGGCTGTCCGCCCGCTCCTTCAAGGCGGAGGTGGAACAGGCCCAGGGGGAGATCTCCGCTCTGGTGGCAAAGCTGAACCGGAGGAATCCGGACCTGGGCCAGCTGAGACATACCGCAAAAATCGTGAAGGGAAAAGGAAGAACATAGGCCCTGCGGCACAGAACAAAAAAACTCTCCCTCCGGATGTCCGGGGGGAGGGTTTTTTATCGGGTCAGGTACTGGGCCAGGGCCTGGTACCCGGGGAGATTCAGCACCACCAGGCCCAGGGCGTAGACCCCCAGCCCCCAGGTCACGGCGCGCCGCTCCCAGGCTCCGGCCTCCCGGCTGAGGGGCAGAGCGGCGATGCACATCTGGGCGGGCAGGTGGTGGAGGGAGTAGAGGAAGGCCTCCTTCAGCCCGTACTGGATCACACCGTGGAGCAGCAAATTACACCCCAGCACGGCCAGCGGGGCCCAGAGCAGGGGAGAGCGGCGGTACCTCCAAATCGCCCACACCAGCAGTCCCAGCCAGACCGCCCCCGCCGCCGTAATCAGGGGGGAGGCAGAGGGGATGAAGGTGAGGGCGTCCCCCGGGAACTCCCCAAAGGCGGACTGGTCCATGGTGTCCAGATAGAAGCTGGTGGAGCCGAAGAAGGCGTAAAACACCCGGTGCGCCCCCTCCGCCAGAGAGAAGTGGTCGCTGAAGCTGCTGGCGCTGCCCAGAGCGCCGGGGATAAGCCGGCTGAAAAAGAAGGTCCGCATCGGGGTGAGGGCCACCGCCGCACAGAAGCCGCCGCCCCCCAGGGCCAGGGTCAGCCCCCGCCGCAACAGCGTCCCGCCGGAGAACACCACAATGGCCGCCCACAGGGCCCCGTTGGTGATGGTCACGCCGGCGGCCAGGACCCCCAGCGCCGCCGTCACGATCAGATTCTGCCGCCGGGCGAAGTAGAAGGTGAGGAAAAGGATGAGGGCCGAATAGATGTAGCTCTCCCCCACCAGGATGTAGAACAGCGTGGAGAAGGACAGCCCGAAAACGGCGCACACCAGCAGGGCCCGCCCCATGTCCAGGCCATACTGCTCCTCCAGAATGCGGTCCAGCACCACGGCGCACAGCCAGCCCAGGCCAATCTGCATCATCACAATGAGCATATAGTGGTGCTCTGTGCTGATGGGCCCCAGCACCAGCCCCTCCAGCCGCGTGAACACACAGCCGAAGAGGATGAGCAGAGGGTGCTTGATGATTCGGGCGGAGGCGTCCATGGTCTGGGAGAAGAAGCCGGTGACAAAGTACACGTCGTCGGCGGAGAAGACCCGGTCGTTGTGGGCCCCCGCCAGGTCGTAGAAGCCGGTGCGCTGTACCAGCAGGAAGAGGAGGACGTAGACCGCTGCCAGGCCGCCGAAAAAGAGGATACGCCAGGGAACACGCCGTTTCATGTCAATCCCTCCCACTCACTTCGGGGCACAAAGCGGATGGCCAGGTCCCCCGGGGTCTCCCGGAAGTACACCAGCTCCATTTTGTAGTCGCTGTCGGCTTCCCACAGGTAGCCCCCGTCCTCAAAGGCGGGCAGGACCGCCTGGCTGGCTCCGGCGGACAGGGCCTCCTCCAGAATTTGGGTCCGGGTCAGCTCCAGCTGGTGGAGGGGCCAAAAGACGGACAGGTAGAAGCACAGGATCCCCGCCGCCGCCCCAATGGGGATCAGCGTGCGGACCGGACCAGTCAAATCCTCCGGCCCAAGGGCGTGGAACAGGACGCCCGCCGTCCCCAGCAGAAGCACATAGGACAAAAACAGGCACCGGGGGCCAATGGGCGTTACAAAGAGCAGAGGCGCCGCCGCAGCAGCAGCCATCAGCCAGAGGAAGAGCGCCTTGGCCCGGGTCGGACGGTCGGGGGACCAGCGCCACAGGGCCGCCGTACAGGCCAGCGCCCACACGCCGGCCATCACCACGGGGCGGAAGCCCCCCCAGGCCAGACCCAGACAGCCCAGGGCCAGCACCGCCGCCAGCACATTGTCCAGGGGGGTCCTTCTGCTGTTTCCCCAGTAGAGCAGCGCCAGCAGGGTCAGCGGCCAGTAGAGCACGGGGCATTTCAGGATGTAGTACCGCGCCACCTCCGGAACATTCTCTCTGGCGGTGGCCAGCAGGCCGGACAGGGTCCCGCCCATGTGATAGGCCCCCTCCGCCGTCCCCAGGTTCCGGTAGGCCGGCGAGGCAAACAGCAGTGCCGCCCCCAGGAGACAGCCCAGGAAAAAGACCAGCAGACAGGGGGACAGCCTGCGCCTCTCCCACCAGTACCAGACCAGCAGCAGGCCGGAGGCGCACAGGGCGCACAGGGTCGCGTTTTCCACAAACAGCTGCTGCCCAAAGCCCAGCAAAAACAGGGCCGCAGCCCGGGGGCCGCTCTCCCGCAGCGTTTCCCCCTCCAGCACCGGCTCCGCCAGCGCCAGACAGGCCAGCAGCATGGCCGCCGGGGGCAGGTAGTTGAAAAAGCCGGCGGCCCAGGGGTAGATCTGACAGAACATCTCCCGGGGCAGCGCCAGGAGCAGGGCGGTACACAGCAGGATCCCCCGCCACCCCCGCAGCCCCGTGACCCGGGCCAGGGCGGCGGCGAGGGCCAGGGTCAGCAGGGCGCGCATCAGCTCCCGGACCAGGGGTCGGCTTCCGGCGGTGTAGGCCAGAATGTTGCCCATAACCCGGGCGTTGGTGGTGGACCACACCTGGACCAGGGTCCGCGCCAGGTCCAGAGGGCTGTGGAGGGTCATCCCCAGAGCCTCCCGATACCAGTCATCTCCGGTGAGGGGAAAGAGCCAGCAGAGCCAAAACAGTCCCGCAAACAGCAGGACCAGGCAAATTGCCCCGGCGGTGCGCTCACTCCTGTTCACTCTACGCAATTCAGACGCTCCTTTCAAAAAAAGCCTCCCCACTGCGGGTGGGGAGGCACATACTTTACATCAGCTTGACGGTGTAGTACACAAACAGGGCAAACAGCCAGGCCACCATCACATAGATCAGGTAGTAGGCCACCATCCCTCCTGCGGCAATTCCCACCACCACCGCCGCCAGGCTGGCCAAGCAGGTGGCCAGAGGGACGGTGCAGCAGGTGTCGGGGGCCAGGAAGCGCACCGGCTCCATGCCGGGCAGGGGCAGAAGGCCGTCCGACTTCTTCAGCAAGAGGACAGCCCCGGTGACGACAACGATAGCAGCCAGAACCAGAATGGTCTCCTTCAGGCCGCTGGAGCCCATGCGGGCAAACCACAGCCCCAGGGCGGACATTCCGCAGGCGCAGGCGCCCAGGAAAAACTCCCGCTGGTAGATATAGTACACCAGCGCCAGCACGGCCCAGGCCACCACCAGCCAGAACAGCATAGACATACCCTCGGCCCGGAACTTGACCGTCACGTGGGCGCAGACAGCCACCGCCGCCAGTGCCAGAGCCAGCACCAGCTGCAAACCAAAGGTTTTCTTTTGCTTCATCTGCCAGAACGCCCAACCCAGAGCCAGGACCGCCGCAACAGCCCCTGCAATGCGCAGGACGCCCAGCACATTTCCGATGGCGACCATCCGATTGACTGCCGCCTCTTCCATCTTGTAGTTGATATAGTTGCGATTGATCAGGACCAGAAGTCCCTCCAGCACAATCGCCCCCACCACCCACAGCAGGCCTCGCTGCAGTGCGATATCCTCCTGACGGCGGCGCTCTTCTCTCTGTTTCTTATCCATGCGTTTTCATTCTCCTTGCTGCGGGCCGCCACAGCCCGATTGAGTATTCTGTGGTATCCATATTTCCAGACGTTTTATTATTCTACCAGATTGCTTATTTTTTTGCAAGACATAAAACGGGAAAAGTATCCAAATTTATAAATCCGCCCCCGAACTTTCTCCACAGGGATGTACGAAGGTGTGCAACTTTTCCCCGATCCCCCCGAAGTATGGGAAAATTCCCCGGTACACAGGGGTCCCGCCCGCCATAGAATGGGTAGCGGAGCGCTGTGTCCGCAGACTTGAAAACAGAAAGGATGGGATCTATGGAGATCATTTGGAAACGGCTCTCCCGGCTGCTCACCGTCAAAAGCCTGGTCACCCTGGCCCTCACGGCGGTATTCTCCTGCCTGGCACTGTGCGGGAACATCGACCAGGATTTTATGACCATATACGCGGTCATCATTTCCTTCTACTTTGGGACCCAGACCTCGGAAAAAGAGGTGGAAAAATGAGACTGAGACAGCAGTACCTGACCCGAAACGACTGCTTCCAGGCCGCCCGTCCCCTCCAGGTACAGGGGGTTATGGTCCACTCCACCGGGGCGGACAATCCCCGGGTGTGCCGCTACGTCCCCGGAGATGAGGAGCTGGGCCGCAACACCGCCGGCAACCACTGGGACCAGCCCGGCATCACCAAGTGCGTCCACGCCTTTATCGGGAAATTTGCCGGCGGGGAGGTGGGCACGGTCCAGACCCTGCCCTGGGAGGTCCGGGGCTGGCACTGTGCCCGGGGGCAGAAGGGCTCGGGCAACAACACCCACATCGGCTTTGAGATCTGTGAGGATTCCCTCAGCGACCCCGCCTATTTCGCCAAAATCTACCAGGAGGCGGCGGAGCTGACCGCCTACCTCTGCAAGGAGTTTGGCCTGGACCCCCTGGCGGACGGGGCCGTCATCTGCCACCAGGAGGGCTACCAGAGGGGCATTGCCTCCAACCACGGGGACGTGCTCCACTGGTTCCCCAAATTTGGAAAGACCATGGACGATTTCCGGGGCCAGGTGTCCCAATTGATGAAAGGAGAGGACGAAGAAGTGACCTATGAGCAGTGGAAGGAATTTATGGAGCAGTACCGGAAGGAGCTGCGGGAGCTGCCCGCCGGAATGCCCGAGCTGCTGGCCGACGCCAAAGCCATGGGCCTCACCGACGGCTTCCGCCCCCGGGACCTGGTGACCCGGGAGGAGGCCGCCGTGATGGCCCGGGCCGCCGCCAAACAGTGATTCTCCTGCCTGTCTCCCCTTCGGGGGAGGCGGGCTTTTTTATTGTCTGCGGACTGAGGGGATTTTATGCCTGGACAAAGGCGGCCGCCAGCTGCACACAGGCCTCCGCGTCGGCCAGGTCTGCCGTCTCCACAGGGGTGTGGATGTAACGGCAGGGGATGGAGATGCCCCCGGTGCGCGCCCCGGCCCGGGCGGTGTGGATCGCCCCTGCGTCGGTGCCCCCGGCCCGCATAATGTCCCGCTGGACGGGGATATTCCGGGCCCTGGCCAGCTCCTCCAGCCGCGCCACCACGTCGGGGTGGCAGATGACGGAGGAGTCCATCACCTTCACCGCCGCCCCTCTGCCCAGCTGGGCGGTGCCGCATTTCTCTGAGCCGGGGGTGTCGTCCACGTCGGTTACGTCCACCGCAATGCCAATGTTGGGCTCAGTCCACCAGGCGGCGGTGCGCACCCCCCGCAGGCCCACCTCCTCCTGGACAGTGAACACCAGGTAAAGGTCGCACACCGGCTCTGTGATCCGCTCCAGGGCGCACAGCAGCACCGCGCAGGCAATGCGGTCGTCCAGATAGGGGGAGGTGACCCGGCTGCCCCGGATCTGAAGCCCCTGGTCGTAAATGGCGGTGTCTCCCACCTGGACCAGAGCGCGGGCCTCCGCCTCGTCCCTGGCGCCAATGTCGATGAAGCACTGGTCCAGCTTCAGCTTGCCCAAGTCGGCCTTCTCCTCGGGAACAAACACCCCCCGCAGGCCGTTTTTAAAGCGGACCGGCGCATAGGCCGCCTCCTTGGGGGATACGCCGCCCAGCCTGCCGGCCCGGAGAAAGCCCTCCTTCTCAATGTGGGTCACAATGAAGCCGATGGAGTCCATGTGGGCGGCAAACATAACCCGGGGCCCCTTCCCCTTCTTGTGAATGAACAGATTGCCCAGGGTGTCGGTGGTGATCTCGTCGGCATAGGGCCGGGCCAGCTCCTCGATCTTCTCCCGTACATCCCCCTCGTCCCCGGAGGGACCGTGGGCCTCGTTAAGCGTCTTCAGTATTTCAAGCAGTTCCATCATTTGCCTCCTTACTTGTCCTCGCCGGACGGGCCTTCTTTTTCTTGTAAGAAAAAGAAGCAAAAAGAACGTTTCCCTGTGGGCAGTGTGTTTAGAACAGCTTCCCCCGAAAGCAGCGTGGCGACAGCCGCCCAGCCTCCTCTGGCAAGGGGGGCGGCCCAGTGCGCACACTGGGGCGGGGGATTGTCCCTGGAAGCACCATCTTCTACCTCAGATTTCAAGTCGAAGTAATGCCTGCAAATCAATCCCCACCGCTTCGCGGAGCCCCTTTTCAAAGGGGCCGGGCCGCCTGCGGGCGGGACGGGGGATTGGCCCTGCGAAGCAGGGCCACACAAGCGGCGAAGCCGCTTGCCCCCTTTGGCAAAGGGGGTGCCCGAGCGAAGCGAGGACGGGGGATTGTCTTAGGAAAACTGCTTCTATTTCAAATTTCAAGTAGAAGCAGTGCCAGCAGTCAATCCCCACCGCTTCGCGGAGCCCCTTTTCAAAGGGGTCGGGCCGCCTGCGGGCGGGACGGGGGATTGGCCCTGCTTCGCAGGACCCCAAGCGGCGCAGCCGCTTGCCCCCTTTGGCAAAGGGGGTGCCTGAGCGTAGCGAGGGCGGGGG
>NZ_QWKI01000050.1 GCF_009911645.1 Pseudoflavonifractor sp. 60 | reverse complement strand
TGTCTTAGGAAATCTACTTCTATATTCAAATTTCAAGTAGAAGCAGTGCCAGCAGTCAATCCCCACCGCTTCGCGGAACCCCTTTTCAAAGGGGCCGGGCCGCCTGCGGGCGGGACGAGAGATGAGCCCTGCGAAGCAGGGCCACACAAGCGGCGAAGCCGCTTGCCCCCTTTTGAAAGGGGGTACCCGAGCGAAGCGAGGGCGGGGGATTGTCTTAGGAAAACTGCTTCTATATTCAAATTTCAAGTAGAAGCAGTGCCAGCAGTCAATCCCCACCGGCTTCGCCCCTTTTCAAAGGGGCCGGGCCCTGCTCAATCCCACCAGAAATACCAGTAGTTCGATTTCGCCAGCCCGCCGGCCAGCGCCCCCACCGTTCCGACGCCCTGCTCTACGATATCAACACAGAAGAAATACTGCTCCAGCGCCACCTCCATGGCCTTATCCCGGGGGACAGGGGCGGGGAGGATGTACTCCACAATGTCCATAGACATGACTGCCGGCACCGCGCCGTACTGCTCGAACCAGTATTTGGCCGCCGCCCGGTGCTCCTCCGGGGCGGGGCAGGCGTTCCATCCGCCGAAAGGCAGGTAAGCAAAGACCTCCCAGGGGTCCTTCACCGGGATCTCCGCCAGCACCACGGGCTGAGTCTGCTTCCCCTGGTAGTCGGTCAGGCTGAGAAATTCAGTGATTTTCTGTCCCTCGGACATATCCCCGCCCAGGACCTGGCCAAAATGCTCCTCCAGCTCCTCCGGGGAGAGGTCCTCGCCCCACTCCGCCCGGGCATCCTCCTCGAAGCGGTGGAGCATAGCCCTGCCGTCTTCGATGGGGGTGCTGCTCATCGTCTGGCGGAAGGCCTCCAGATCACCGAACATTTCGGCCATATTGCCCCACTCGTCCAGCACCAGCAGCACAGGGGTGAAGCCCTCCCGCTCCCGGGCCTGCTGGTAGGCTTTTAAAATGTGGCCGCCCTTTTTCTCAAAGGGGAAACGGGGCTTGGAGGGCGGAAAGTAGGTGCAGGGACAGCCCAGCTTCTGCTCCAGCTGCTTTGCCTGTTCCTCAAAGGTCAGTTTTTCACGCATAACGCTCACTCTCTTTCTATTCAAGGGCTACATCACGTGGAAATCCAGGAGAACAGCCCGCAGACTCTCCCCCTCATAGAGAAATTCCATTTGCAGGGTCATGTCGGTCAGCTCGCCGCCTGAGGCCAGGTCGTAGTCCACATGAAAGCCGCTGCCGTTGTCATAATGATAAAAATTGAGCTGTGTATAGCAGGGGTTTGTGGGGAGAGTCACCCACTCCTCGCTCCAGTGGTCGATGGGCGGGATTTGCTCCCACCCCCACATCTGGAACACCCCCGTTACGTAGTCACTCAGGGGTTCCTGTATCCCGTCCCCCAGCTGCGCCAGCTTGGGAATATCGTCGCAGCGCTCCTCTGCAAGGGCGTCAACCACCTGTTTCAGGATTTCCGTCGCTCTTTGCTCCGCGGTGTGCCAATCCATACGTTCAGTCCTCCCGCGCGGCGGTCAGCAGCTGCTTGTCCACTGGTTCCTCGGGGACAAAACTGTGGAGCTTATAGTCGTTGTCGTCCACAAACAACTTGCCGCAGTCTGGACACTGGTAGATACATCGGGACAGATAACGGGTCTGGAGGCTGATAACAATTCGATTCACCCGCTCGTCCATCGTGAGGTCCTCATTCCGCATCACCGCCTCTATGGCCTCGCAGTAGCGGTCCTCGTCCTCGTCGGACAGGAGATAGGCCTTATGGGGAATGTTGTCTGTGATATCGTGGATACACCTTCCGCAGGTGCAGTAGAAGTGCATACCGCACCTCCTTTACTCCTCGTCCAGCCGCTGGGCCATCTCGTTGAGAAACAGCCGGGTCAGCTTGAGCATATTCTCAAAGTCGGCCACGCTGCCCACGCTGGCGGGGGCGTGGAGATAGCGCACGGCGGCGGACACAGCGGCAACCCGGACCCCGGCCTTGGTGCGCTGGATGGTGCGGGCGTCGTTGCCTCCGGCGATATACTCCTTGGTCTGCCAGGGAATCCCATTCTCCTCTGATAGACGTCGAAGGGTCTCAAAAAGTTCCCGGTCGTAGATGGTGGCCCCGTCCATGTAGGAGATCACCGGTCCCCTGCCCGGGGCGCACACCCGGCGGTGGTCCTCCACGCTGGGCAGGTCGGCGGCGGTGGTGGTCTCCAGCACCAGGGCGATCTCCGGGGTCACCGCGAAGGCCGCCCCGAAGGCCCCTCGGGTCCCCACCTCCTCCTGGGCGGTGAAAGCGAAGGTCACATCCAGGGGCAGGTCCTCCTCCAGCAGCTTGAGCATCACGGCGCAGCCGGCCCGGTCGTCAATGGCCTTGGCCTTGAAGAAACCGCTGCCCAGCTCCTCCGGCTGGCAGAGGAAAGCGCCATAGTCCCCCGGCTCCACCAGTTTTTCGGCGGTCTCCCTGTCCTTTGCCCCGATATCAATATAGAGGGCTTCGGTTTTCGGGGTCTTTTTCCGCTCCTCTTTTGTGGTCAGGTGGATGGCCTTCAGGCCGATGACCCCGGGGACCTGATCGTGTCCGATGACCACCGGCTTGCCGATGGCCACCCTGCGGTCCACGCCCCCCACAAAGTCGAATTTGAGAAAGCCCTCGTCGGTGATCCGGGTCACAATGATTCCCACCTCGTCCATGTGGGCGCACAGCATCAGCTTGTTCCCGGTGGATTTTTTGCCCTGCTTGAAGACGGTGAGATTGCCAATGGAGTCCACCCCCACCCGGTCCACGCTGCGCAGGGCCCGCTGAATGAGATAGCTGCGCACGTCGTCCTCATCCCCTGATACGCCGTTCAGCAGGCAGAGTTCTTTTAAAAGGTCTAACATCCCGCTCCCCCCTTATCCAATCGCTTCCACAAAGGCGGCCAGCAGCCGGGCGGTGTCCTCCAGGTCACGCTTGCTCACCACCTCCACCGGGGTGTGCATATACCGCTCCGGGATGGAGAGCACAGCGGTGACAACGCCCTCACGGCTGACCTGGATGGGCCAGGCGTTGGTGCCGCTGGAGCCGGACATCACCTCAAGCTGAACCGGCAGCTCCAGCTGCTTGGCCAGCTCCCGGAGCCGCCCCGACAGGGACCGGGCGCAGTTGGGCCCAACCCCGATGACGGGGCCGCCCCCCAGCTTGAAGGTCTCGTGCTTTGAGGCGTCGGGGCTGTCCCCGTGGGTCACGTCCACCGCCACGCACATGGCCGGGGCAATGTCATAGGCGGCGGTAATGGCCCCGCTGGAGTGGGTCTCCTCCTGGGTGGAGCCCAGCACATACAGGTCCACGCTCAACTGCTTGTCCTTGACCCGCTCCAGCACGTCCAGCAGCACCGCAAAGCCCGCCCGGTCGTCCAGAGCCTTGCCCCGCAGCAGGTCCTCCCCCAGCGGGTCACAGCCCCCCCGGTAGGCGGCGGGGGTCCCAATGGGGATTTTCTCCAGGGCCTCCTCCTGGGACAGGCCCACATCAAGATAGAGGTCCTTGATGGCCAGAGACTTGTCCATCTCCTCCGCCCCCTGGACGTGGGGGGGCAGGCAGGCCACGACCCCGTGGATGGGCGGGTCGGTGAGAAGGGTCACCTCCCGGTCGGGCAGCATCCGCGGGTCCACCCCCCCCAGAGGGGCAAATTTCAAAAAGCCCTCCTCGTGGCCGGTGACAATAAAGCCGATCTCGTCCAGATGGGCGTCCAGCAGCAGCCTTGGGGCGTTGTCCAGGCCGCACCGGCGCACCCCCACCACACTGCCCAGGCGGGTGGTATATACCTGGCCGGTCAATGGCCGCAGCAGGGCCGCCGCCGCCCGGGCCGCCGCGCCCTCAAAGCCGCTGGGGGCGGACAGAGCGCACAGCCGGGCTAAGGTCTCGTCATAGTTCAAAATGGGATTACCTCCGTTCCGGATTAGCATGGTCAGATAGCTCTATCTTAATACGAAACAGGAAAATGCGCAAGTCTGAGGAAAATTTTCAGGAGAATTTTTCAAAATCCCTTGACAAGCCGTCCCGCCCCGTATATAATGTGCGGTGCGTTCAAAGACAGCAGGTGCCCCTCCGGGGCGTAATTCCTGCCGAGAGTGCTTTCAAGGGAATATTCTTTTGATGGTACTGTCCTCCTGTCTTTTTGACGGGAGTTTTTTGTTGCGCGCCAACAATTTCTGGAGGTGAAACCCAAAATGCCTAACGCAAAGGTCCTTTCTGAGAAGAAGGCCATCGTGGCCGCTCTGGAGGAGCAGCTGAAAAACGCTTCCAGCGGTGTGCTGGTGGACTACAAGGGCATCACCGTGGCCGAGGACACCGCTCTGCGCGCCGAGCTGCGTCAGAACGACGTGCAGTACAGCGTGGTGAAGAACACTCTGGTCCGCTTCGCCCTGGATGACGCCGGTTTGAAGGAGCTGGACGGCGTGCTCAACGGCACCACGTCTCTGGCCACCAGCTCCGGCGACCCCATCGCCCCCATGCGCGTGGTCAACAAGCACGCCAAGCAGCTGGGCGAGGGCAAGTTCAACATCAAGGGCGGCTTCATGGACGGCAAGGTCCTCTCCCTGGAGGAGATCATGGCTCTGGCTGAGCTGCCCCCCAAGGAAGTGCTCCAGGCCCAGGCTCTGGGCATGATGCTGGCTCCCATCACCAGCCTGGCTATCGTGCTGAAGGCCATTGCCGAGAAGAACGGCGAGCCCGCCCCCGCCGAGGAGGCCCCCGCCGCCGAGTAAGCGGCAGACAATCAAATTTTATATTACACAATCAGGAGGTTTATTATCATGGCTAGTGAGAAGATTACTGCGATGATCGAGGAAGTCAAGGCTCTGACCGTTCTGGAGCTGTCCGAGCTGGTTAAGGCTCTGGAGGAGGAGTTCGGCGTGTCCGCCGCCGCTATGGCCGCTCCCGCCGGCGGCGGCGCCGCCACAGAGGCCGCCGTGGAGAAGACCGAGTTTGACGTGGTCCTGGCCGGCTTCGACGCCGCCGCCAAGATCAAGGTCATCAAGGCCGTCCGCGAGATCACCGGTCTGGGTCTGGCCGAGGCTAAGGCCGCTGTGGAGGGCGCTCCCAAGACCCTGAAGGAGGCCGTGTCCAAGGACGAGGCCGAGGAGCTGAAGAAGAAGCTGGAAGAGGTCGGCGGCAAGGTGGAGCTGAAGTAAGTCTCCCCAATCCTAATCTAAAAAATCCCCGGAGCAGCGCAGACGCTGTTCCGGGGATTTTTGCTGTCTCCAGAGCGCTAGTTCTCCTTCAAAACCCGGGGATCGGGCGGGATAACAGGGCGGTCGCCCTCCAGCTGGTCGAAATAGTCCTCCTCCTGGAGCACGGGCTTGCGGCGGCGGGCAATGGCCATAATGGTGGGATAGAGCACAATGGCGATAAGGCCGCCGGAAAAACCGTTGTTGTACAGATTCATCCCCGCCACGGGGGAGCCGGTATACAGCACCACCGAGGAGTGGAGGAACCCGGCCAGGACCCCGTAGGCCCAGCCGAAATAGCCGGCAATGGGGGCCAGGGTGGTACAGAACAGGCAGGCCAGCTGGACGGCGGAGTCGTTCAGGGTCCAGTCCATCACCAGACTGCCCAGAGACACCCCCGCCATCACCGGCAGGATGTTGCCCGCGTGCTTACCGAAGGCAGAGAAGCCCATAATGGTGAGGATGCCCCCCACAGTGGGTCCGTTCAGGTCGCCGCCGGTGAGGAGAATATAGGCCATCCCGATCAGGCCGTTGACCCCGGTGTTGATCAGGACGGGGGCGGGGCCGAACATACGCAGATAGTCGCTGGGGGCCCGGCCGCTGGTCTGGAGCAGACGCCGGTAGCCTGCCCAGGAGGCCCACACCGGCTTCCTGGAGAAGAAGAGGCCGCCGATAATCAGCAGCACACAGATCAGCCCCAGCATGGCCCCGAAGTGGACGTTGTAGCCCGTGGCCCAGCGGTAATGGGTCGTGGGGTCCGCCCCCAGGGAGGCCATCAGCGGCACGCAGATCAGCGCCACCAGCCCGCAGGCGAAGCCCACGTTGTACAGGTTCATGCCGTTCTGAATGCGGTATGTGTAGCTGGTCAGCGGGGGCATGATGAAGCCGATGGTCAGCCCCACCAGCGCCCCCCAGAAGGGGTTGCCCCAGCCGTTGTCCAGAGAGATGTAGCTCACCACCGGGGCCAGGGCCGTGGCCATCATGCCGATGCCCACATAGCCGCCCAGGGGCTCCTTCCGGTACCGGGCATACAGCATGGACCCGATGAGAATGGGCCAGATGTTCACAAAATTCTTTCCGAACAGGGAGAAGCCCGACATCAGGCCAAGCTCCACCAGCGTCATGCCGTTGAGGGTGTCCCTGGCCAGGTAGAGGACTCCCACCGAAATACCAGTGACAATGGCGGAATTCACCAGCGCCGCCCCCGGTCCGGCCACCAGCACGTAGTCGGTGATAAGGGCGTCCTCGGTGATAATAATGGTGTAAAGTCCCCGCAGGATATTCCCCGGAGTATCCATGACAAAGCCGGCCAGAGCCAGCAGGACCACATAGGCCCACAGATAGGGGAACATCCCGTCGTACCTGGCCTGATGCTCGCCGTGCAGATGGTGGAAAAATCCCATGGACGCCGCTCCTTTCCCTCTCCCCTAGTTTCCGTTAAAAAATTCCCGGGTCTGCTGGGCGTTGCGGCGGATCTCCTCCGTCAGCGCCTCCATGGAGGGGAACTTTCGCTCTGTACGGAGGTACTGGTAAAACTCGACTCGTACCTCCCGGCCGTACAGGTTGCCGTCAAAGTCCAGCAGAAAGCCCTCCACTGTCACCTGGTCCCCGTCCTCTACCGTGGGCCGGACCCCCACATTGGTCACTGCCAGATAGGGCCCCTCCCCCGGGATGCAGGGCCGGTGGTCGAGGTAATCAGGGAGTACCCACACCCGGGTCGCGTACACCCCGAAGGCGGGGACAATGACCCCCTCGGGAATGCGCAGGTTCACCGTGGGGAAGCCCAGCCGGGAGCCCAGGTGTTTGCCGTGGTTCACCGGGCCGGACAGCCGGTAGGGATGGCCCAGGAACTGGTCCGCCCGCTCCATCTCCCCTTGGGCGATGAGACTGCGGATATAGGTGGAGGAGATGGTGATGCCCTCCCGCTCCACCTTGGAGATGATGTCACAGCCCACGCCCAGCTGGGCGCATTTTTTTTGCAGCCGCTCCGGATCGCCCTTCCCCTTGTAGCCAAAGTGGAAGTCGTGTCCGGCCACCACGTGGACCACACCCAGCTCCTCCACCAGGTACTGGGCCACAAAGTCCTCCCAGTCCATGCGCTGCATGGCGTCGAAGGGGGCGATCACCACCTCCTGGATGCCATACAGCTCACCCATCAGGCCGGCCCGGTCCTCCACCGTGCTCAGCAGGGGGATGTTCTGTCCGGTGATGACGGCGGTGGGGCTGCGGTCGAAGGTAAAGGCCGCAGGGACCGCCCCGCGCTCCTCCGCCGTCTCCCGCACCCTTTGCAGCAGGGCGCCGTGGCCCAGGTGGACCCCGTCAAAAAAGCCCAGGGCAATGACCCGGGATATACACATAGGCAAATCGCCTCCATTCTCAGTTTCCCTTCTCCAGCAGCTCCAGCAGCAGCCGTTCGTTCTCCCCGGCTGCCCGGGCCAGCTGGGCGGATTTCTCCCGCAGACGGGCCAGGACCCCGTCGTAGTCTGCCATCAGGGCGTCCGCGGCGGCAATGGCCTGGCCGGCATCGAAGGAGGCCACCTCCCCGGCGGCAGGCAGCTCCAGCTCCTCCAGATAGCTGGCTACCTTGGGGTCGTAGACCAGTCCCAGGGTGGGCACCGCCATCCGGGCGGCAAAAATCAGCGTATGCAGCCGCATGGCCAGACACAGCCTGGCCTGCCCCAGTACGCCCATCAGCTCCCGTGGGGCTGCGGGGATATCCAACACATAGGACACCCCGCCCATCCGTGCCCGGACCCGCGCCGTGGCCTCCCGGTCCTGGGAACGCTGCATCAGCAGGAAGAGGATCTCCAGGCCGTATTGCTCCCGCAGATGACAGCACAGCCGGGCCAGCTCATCCCAGAAGGTCTCCGTGTCCGGCCAGTCCCGCACCGACACCGCCGCAAAGGGCCGCCCCTCCGGCAGTCCCGCCTGGGCCAGCAGCTCCAGAGCCCACTCCCGGCTGACGGGCTCCAGCTGAAACACCGGGTCGGCGGTGACCTGGACGGGACGGGTCACTCCCATCTCCGCCAGCTCCCGGGCAGAGCTGTGGTCCCGCAGGGTCACCAGGGCGGCGCGCTCCACGACCCGCCGCACCCGTCTCCGGTTGGCGGGCTTGCGCACGGGCCCAATGCCGTTGGCGTAGAGCATCACCGGCTTGCGCAGCAGCTGGGCGCAGCGGATCACCGACAGATAGTACACCAGAGACCGGGTTGAGGTGGTGTCCTGGAGCAGGCTACCCCCGCCGGACAGGAGCACATCCCCCTGGCGCAGGGCGGAGACGACCCGCAGAGCCCGGAACCGGGAGACCGCCTCCAAGCCGTACTGCCTCCGGGTCAGCTCCGGGTCGTTGGACAGCACAGTGACCGCAATCTCATCGCTGGCCGCCTGAATGGCCTGCTGAATGGACTCCAAAATGGCGTCGTCCCCCGCATTGCCAAAGCCGTAGTAGCCGCTCATCACAACCCGGTACTTCCGCCGCCGCACCTGCCGGTAGACCGACAGGCAGTCCTCCGCCATCCGCCCCACGGAGTAGAGCTCCTGCACCACCTGGCGGCCATAGAGCCCGGCCCGCTCCCGCTCCTCCTGGGACAGACGGAAGGCGGCGGTCACATCGGCCAGCAGAGTGTTCGGCTCAGACATGGGCAGACCCCGGCAGCAGAAGTTGCCCGCCTGGGCCTCGGCCAGCTTCTCGGGACCAAATAGACCCTGGTAGCCCTCGTTGCCCGCTACAATGACAGGCTTCCCCGCCGACATGGCCTCCAGCGCCGCACGGGACACCCCTACAAACACGTCCCCTGCCGCCGCAATCTGGTTGACGTCGGTGCGGGCCCCCGTCATGGTGACGCAGGGGCGGCCTAGTTTGGCGTTCACTGCCTCCGCCCGCTCCTTCAGCTGGTCAAAGACATTTCCGCCCCCGGCAATCAGCAGTTGGATCCCGGGAACGGCCCGGTCCAGCTCCGGGGCAATCTCAATCAGCTGGCCCGCCACCAGGGCCCGGTCCTCGTCCATGCGGCTGACGTAGGACAGAATGGGCCGGGAGCGGTCCAGACCAAATTCGGCAATGATCCCCTCGCCGGTGAGCTTGGGGGAGAATTTCTCCGTGTCAATGCCGTTGATGGTGACGGTGATGTGCTCGGCGGGGGTGTTGTACTCCCGGATCAGATAGGCCTTGATGTCCTCTGACACCGCCACCGTCCGCTCCCCCCAGTCGGTGAGATAGCGTAGGATCCCGCTGGTATCAAAGACCCAGTGGGCGGTGGTGACGAAGGGGACCTTCATCCGCCGGCACAGTCCGCCGCACAGAAAGGCGGGAATGCGGGCGTGAGCGTGGACCACGTCGGGCCCCTCCCGGCGGATGACTTGTTTGAGTATGCCCCGGGCCTGGACCATCGCCTTCATGCTGCGCCGGTGCAGGGGAGCCTGGTAGTGGCGGATGCCCACCTTCTCCACCTCGGACACATAGACGCCGCCGTTGGAGATGATCGCCACGTCATGCCCCCGGTACTTCAGCTCCTTGGCCAGCTCTACAATGTGGGTCTCCGCCCCGCCAATGTCCAGCCCCATGGTGGCCATTAGAATTTTCACGGGCCGCGCCCCCCTCTCGTTGGTAGTTCATATGTGTATGCTGTTGCTCTGTTGGCAAACAATCCCTCGCCCTCGCTCCGCTCGGGCACCCCCTTTCAAAAGGGGGCAAGCGGCTTCGCCGCTTGTGCGCCCCTGCTTCGCAGGGCTCATCCCTCGTCCCGCCCGCAGGCGGCCTGGCCCCTTTGAACAGGGGCAGAGCGGTGCGGTGGGGATTGATTTGCTGGCTCTGCTTCTGCTTAAATGCTCAAATAGAAGGTGGTACTCCCAGGGACAATCCCCCGCCCTCGCTTCGCTCAGGCACCCCCTTTCAAAAGGGGGCTGAGCGGCTGCGCCGCTTGTGGGGCCCGGCTTCGCCGGGCCTGGCCCTCCTCCCGCCCGCAGGCGGCCTGGCCCCTTGCCAAAGGGGGCTGAGCGGCTGCGCCGCTTTCCGTGTAGGGAAAACTTATCCGATGCTCGCCACCGTGCCGGTAAACTGGCTCATGCGGGTATAGTAGGCCCGGGCGGAGTTCACTGCCAGGTCATACACCCGGTTAATGGAGTAATTCTTGCCGTTAATCAGCCCTGTCCCCTCCACGGTGATCAGCAGGTCCACGCTGTCCTCGGTATCCACCAGGGCGGCGGTGCCGTCGTTGAGCAGCACCTGGGTCGTCCCCGGGTCCCGCACCACCTGGATCTCGGTAATCTCCCCCAGGGCCCGGCCGCCGCTGGAGTAGTTCTGGTCATAGAGGCCGTCCCCCACCAGAATGGCGTCGGCCACATAGCTGCGCACCCCCCGGGCCAGGACCTGGAAGGTGATGGGCTGTTCGGTAACGGTGATGCCGGTGTGGGCCTGGTTGCTCTTGAAGTGCAGGGCGGCGGCCAGGACGATCACCACCGCCGCCACCAGCAGGTCAATGACGCTGATTTTGCCAAACAGGCGTCCATTGTGGTCAATGATCTTCATTGCTCTCCCTCCACTTCCATGGCGATAATGGGGCCGCTGACCATATAGCCCTCCCCCTTGATGTAGGCGGTGGCCCCCACCCGCAGGATATAGCCGCCCCCCACGGTGATGCTCTCCCCGTTGGCGGAACAGGGGGCCTCCACCACGGCAATCACGTCTTCAAAGCCCTCCTGGCTGGACAGCACGTTCCGCCGGTGGACGTGGTCCAGCACCTGGGTCTCCACCGGGACGGCCTGAGCGGACACCACAGTGCCGATGGCAAAATTCTTCACGCTGTCGGTCAGCTGGTCCCCCGGCTCGACAAGCTGGCTGGTCCCCTCGGGCATACGCTGGAAGCGGACGGTGTACCGCACGGTGGAGGTGCTCTGGGGTGTGGCGTTGGCCGCGGGGGCCTGGGGCTTGAGGGCGGTCCACAGCACCACGGCCCCCACCGCCAGGACGATCAGCAGGACGATCCCGTCAAACAGATTCAGCCGCAGACGGAATTTTGGTGTATTCTGTTCCATTTATTTGGCTCCTTTCAGGGTATCCACATAGACATTCTCAATGTTTTGGGCCATTATCTCTCCGGTAAACCGCTGGCGGAAGATTTCGCTCCCCCGGCGGCCCATCCGCGCCAGCTCCGCCCGGTCGTCCATGAGGCGGGCCACCGCCCGGGCCAGAGCGTCCGCGTCCCGGGTCGGGAAGATCAGACCGTCCTCCCCGTCGTCGATGAGCCAGGGGTTGCCCCCGTAGTCGCTGACCACCGCGGGCAGACCCATGCTCAGCCCCTCCAGGATGGACAGGCTGGAGGTCTCGGTGCCGTAGGAGGCGTTGAGCTGCAAGTCCAGCGCCGACAGCAGGGGGGCCACCTCCGAGACGAAGCCCAAAAAGCCCACCGCCTCCTCCAGTCCCAGGCGGGCGGTCTCCCGGCGCAGCTCCTCCTCATAGGGGCCGGTCCCCGCAATGAGCAGCTTCACCGGGCGGCCCTCCCCCCGCAGAATATGCAGGGCCTGGAGGATGTCCTTGTGGCCCTTGTAGTCCTCCAGCCGGGCCAGGATGCCCAGGGCGAAATCCTCCGGGGCCAGTCCCCACTGCCGCCGCAGGGCCTGGGTCTCCGCCGGGGAGAGCCGCTCCACCGGGGCGACTCCGTTCATCATCACGGTGATCCTTTTGGGGGAGACCCCGCCGTCGGTCAGATTCCGGGCCGCCGCCGGACTGATGGCGATGATCCGGTCGGCATAGTGCTCGTTGATCAGCTTGTTGACCCACCGCCCCGGGGGATAGCGCAGCTTGGCCGGGACGGGGAAGGCGGAGTGGCGGGTATACACAATGGGGATTTTGCACCGTCTGGCGGCAACCCGCCCCGACAGACAGCCGTGGGTGTGGACCAGGTCGGGCCGCTCCTCCCGGAGCAGTGCGGCGAGGACCTTCACGTCGTCCCGGTGGAAGGAGCGGTCGGCGATGCCCTCCACCTCAAGGACCCGGCCCCCCGCCTCCTCCAGCGGGGCCTTCAGCAGGCTCCCTCGAGGCAGGGCCACCGAGATCTCAAACCGGTCCCGGTGGGCGAAGCGCAGGTAGTTCACCAGGACCCGGCCCGCGCCGCCGATGTTGGTGTCGCTGATGATGTTCAGTACTCGAATCAAGCCAGCAGCCTCCCTTCGGGCAGCTCGCCGCGCCGGGCGGACAGGGCCCCCAGCACCAGACAGGTCCAGAAGGCAAAGAGGACCCGGTAGTTGTAGAAGGAGAAGTCGGTCATAGCCTGGACCAGGAAGCCGCACACGCCGCTGGTGAAGGCAATCTGATACAGCCGGCTGGTCCAGTCCTTCTCCCGGCTGAGGGCGGTACACATCATGCGGAAATAGACGAAGAGGAGGATCAGGAACACCCCCAGGGCGGCGATGCCCGCGTCGCACACGATCTGCAAAAACAGGTTGTGGGAGTGGGGAGCGATAATGCCGTTGTAGCTGTAGGCGGGGTAGACCCGGTTGAAGGCGTCCGTCCCCGGGCCGATGCCGCACAGCCAGTAGTTTTTCAGCATAGCCAGGGTCCCCATCCAGATATAGAAGCGGTAGGAGGTGGATGCGTCGGTGAAGTTGCCGATGCTGGTAAAGCGCTCAATGACGGTATCGGGCAGCACAAACCACAGGGCCGCCAGGGCAAAGGGGGCCAGCAGGATCAGCCGGGGGTTGAGCAGCACAAAGAAGGCCGCTCCGGCGAAGAGCAGGCCCAGCCAGGCCCCCCGGGCGAAGGTGAGCAGCATACACACGCACATGGCCCCGCAGCACAGCAGGTACCAGACGCGGCTGGTCCAGTCCCGGGCGGACAGCAGCTTGGCCCCGCCGATGGGGATAACCAAAATCAGGTACTGCCCCAGCATATTGGGGTTCCCCAGGGTCGCGGTGACCCGAAACTGGATGGAGGAGAACATATCCGTGTCAACCCAGGCCTCGGACTGGTAGCCCCAGCGGAACACGTACTGCAAAATGCCGTAGACTGACACCGCCGCCCCCGCCAGCACCACCAGCGCCAGCAGGGCGTCCAGCTGGTCCCGGTTGGTCACCGAATTGTACAGCACCACCGAGAAGAGGATAAAGGCCACCGTCAGCAGTCCCGGTTCCAGGCTGGAGGCCAGATGGACGGAGAACAGCGTCCCCGCCATGTAGACGGCGGCGTAGAGGAGGATATACCGGTTGATGGGGGACCAGCTCAGGGGACGGCGGGGGTCCCGGATCAGGTTCAGCGCCAGGGAGCAGGTCCCCACCAGCGCCAGCCCCAGCACCGCCATGGTGGGCAGGAGGGGGGCCAGCACCGCCGGAAGCATACACCACAGCCAGCTTTTGGTGAACACGCTGCCCGCAAACAGCCGCTCCAGCCCCATGATCCGGTACAGCCAGCACAGCGCCCCCCGCACCTTCGACCACAGCCAGAAAAAGACGCTGCTCTCCGACGCCCTCCGGGTCCAGCCCCTGGGATGCAGGAACCACTGCACCGCGCCGCTGCCGCGCCACTGCGCCCCGCACCAGCTGCACAGGGCCATCAGCCCCCGCCAGAGCAGGCTGGCGTTTAAAATGTCCTTCCCTCGTTCCATGCCTTGACCTCGTTTCTGCGAAAATTTTACAGGGTGTGCTTCCATTTGCGCTCAGCGTTTCTTCCGGTTTTTCACCAGCGAGAGCATCCCCTGCACCTCCTCACTCCGGAGGAGCAGGAGGAAATACAAAATCACGCCGCCCCCGGCGCACAGGCCCAGGGTCAGCAGCTCGCCCATTTTCCCGCCGGGGAGGAGATTTGTCATCACTCTCACACCCCCGGACACACACAGACCCATGATCCCGGCGGCCAGGGCCATTTTCAGCAGCTCCGCCAGGACGGCGGCGTCCAGGATCTTCTCCGCCCGCTGGAGGGGCAGGAGGAGGAGCAGGGCGTATACCGTGGAGGACACCGCGCAGGACACCGCCAGCCCCGCCACCGAGAAGGGGCCGGTGAGGGCCTGACACAGGAGCAGGTTGGTCAGGATGGACAGCCCCCCGGCGACCAGAGGGACCCTCCCCTGCTGCCTGGCGAAGTAGGCCCGGCTGAGGATGTTCTGCACCGCGTAGCCCGCCATGCCCAGAGACATCCAGCTCAGGGCGGAGGCGGTGATGCCGGTGGAAAAATCGTCAAAATTTCCCCCGCTGTAGATCAGGGAGATCAGGGGCCGGGCCACCGCCATCAGCCCCGCCGACATGGGCAGGACAAAAAACAGGCTGAGGCGCAGGGTCTGGCGGATGGTCTCCCGAAACTCCCCCTCTCTCCCCCCCGCGGTGAGCCGGGACAGTTTTGGGAAAATCACGTTGGTAATGGACAGAATAAAGACCCCGGCAATGACCAGGTACAGATTGGAGGCGTACTCCAGCACCGACACCCCCGCCCCCTCGTAGAGCCGGGAGCCGAACCGGGCGTTGATTGCCTGGTTGATGGGCTGGACCCAGGTGGACACCATCACCGGCCCCATAAGGGCAAACACCTTTTTCATCCCCGGGGACCGAAATTCCAGGCTGGGGCGGTACTGAAATTTCAGCCGGACCAGGGGCGGCAGGAGGATGACCCCCTGGAGCAGCCAGCCCAGCAGATAGGCCCCGGCCAGGCCGTAGATGCCCAGTTTGCCGTCCAGGGTTAAGAAGTAGAGGATGATGACCAGGTTGGAGGCGGTGGACATGAGGGCGGGGGCGGTAAAGTGGTCCTGGGCCTGGAGGACTCCCACCAGAGAGAAGGCCATCCCCGAGAAGAACACCGTGGGGAACATGGCCCGGGTCAGGGAGGTGGCCAGAGCGGTGGTGGCGGGGTCTGCGTAGTCGGTGAAGAGAGCCACCAGGGGCTGGGGGAAGGCCATCCCCAACAGGGTCAGCCCCCCGGTGAGCAGGGCAATGATGGTGAGAAAGGCCCCGGCAAAGCGGAAAGCCTCCTCCCGGCCCTTCTTCTCCAAATACTCGCTGAACACCGGGATAAAGCAGCTGGCCACGGCGGAAGCGAACACCGCGTCGAAGAATACCCTGGGAATGCGGCTGGCGGTGAAGAAGGCGTTGGCGGCGGCGCCGGTGCTGTAGTGGACCGCCAGCAGCCGGTCCCGGTACAGGCCCAGTACCTTGCCGATCAGGGTTATCACCATCACAAAGCTGACCGTCTTCACCGCGCTGTTCTGCCGCTCCTCCAAGCCGTTCCCCTCCTCGAAAGACATAATCGGTATATTTTACATCATATGCCGTTTTTTTTCAACTACCCATTCCTGAATGTTTTGTAAATATCTTCGATTCGCAAAATATCTTGCATGGGGCGGGACGGTTCCGGCGAAGCCGGTGGGGATTGCCTTACAGGCACTGATTCTACCTAAAATCTGAAATAGAAGCAGTCGTCCTAA
>NZ_QWKI01000049.1 GCF_009911645.1 Pseudoflavonifractor sp. 60 | reverse complement strand
AGGGCTCATCCCTCGTCCCGCCCGCAGGCGGCCTGGCCCCTTTGAAAAGGGGCTCCGCGAAGCGGTGGGGATTGACCTGCTGGCACCGCTTCGACTGAAAACCTGAAATAGAAGCAGCTTTCCTAAGACAATCCCCCGCCCTTTCAAAAGGGGGGCAAGCGGCTACGCTGCGTATGGGGTCCTTCGGGGCTGTCGAGGCATTTAGGAAAGGAAGCTGTAAATCTCTTTCCACCTTGCGTCTTTCCCGGGGGCGGAGTAAAATGTAAGAAATCCGTAAGAGATTTGTCACTGGCTTTGTAAGAATTTTCTGCTATCATAGCCCCAGCGAACGAGGAAGGAGCGAGCCCATGAGCAGTGAGACGATTTTGGTGGTGGACGACGACCAGGAGATTGTGGGGGCCATTGCCGCCGCCCTGGAGAAGGAGGGCTTCCGGGTCCTGCGGGCCTACGACGGCATGGAGGCCCTGGACAAGGCACTGGACCCCGACCTGCGGCTGATTCTGATGGACGTGATGATGCCCAGGCTGGACGGACTGTCGGCGGTGCTGCGCATCCGTGAGCGGCGCAATCTGCCCATCATCGTCCTGTCCGCCAAGAGCGAGGAGAGCGACAAGGTGCTGGGCCTGTCCATGGGGGCGGACGACTACGTGACCAAGCCCTTCGGCATTCAGGAGCTGGTGGCCCGGGTGCGCAGTCAGCTGCGGCGGTACACCCACCTGGGGGATGTGAATACCGCCCCCGCCGGGATCATCGTCAACGGACGGCTCTCCTACGACCCGGACAAGCGGACTCTCACCGCCGACGGGGAGGGCATTAAGCTGACCAACATCGAGACGGGCATTGTGGACCTGCTCATGCGCAATCTGGGCCGGGTCTTCCCCTCGGAGGAGATCTATCGCCGGGTGTGGGGGGAGGAGGCCTGGTCCTCGGAGAACACGGTGATGGTACACATCCGGCGCATCCGGGAAAAAATTGAGCTCAATCCTCGTGAGCCAGACTATTTAAAGGTGGTGTGGGGTATTGGATACAAAATGGAAAAAAAGTAAGTCAATCATTGGATTTCTGGCCTTTCTGCTGGGGGTCTCCCTGGTGCTGGAGGGGGCGCTGTACTTCGGCTCGATTTTCACCTCCTCCAACAGCCGCGCCTGGCTCTATGACAGCTTCAAAAGCGACTGGCGCAGAACCCGGGAGTTTCAGAACTTCGTCTCCTCCCGGCTGGAGAATCTGATCACCATGGGGGCGGGGGGCCATGTGTATGACTCCCAGTATTACTACGACTCGGGCCGGCCCAACTACTACAGCATCAACAGCAACCGGATTCAGGCTCTCCACGAGAACTACAAGGAGGATAAAAACATCCTCTACCGGGTGGACCGGGAGGAGGAGAAGGCGCTGGGAGGGGGCAGGACGCAGTGGGAGTGGAAGACTCCCTACAGCAACTCGGACGCCCTCAGTCCGGACATGGACCCCTCCGCCCTGATGTCCGAGGGCTACGGCTTTCTCCTGGTCTTCGACGGGGAGAAGGTGCGCATCTGGCTGGACGGGGAGGAGCAGAACGTCTACGGCGGCGGCTACTACCACTTCGACCAGCAGGAGGATTTTTACCAGTGGTACGTCCCCGGCTACAAGAATTTCACGGTGGACGAGGTAGGAAGCCACGTCAAGGTGACCATGGCGGTCATCAGCAGTCCCCAGATCTTCATCAAGGGCAACTACGGGAAGAATGGGTCGTACCAGTACAACCAGCTGTACTACACAAAACAGGGACTGGAGCAGTACCGGGAGACCGTTATAGGCCACGCCATTCGCATGGGTGTGGGCGCGGGGCTGTTTCTGGTGTACCTTGTTCTCCGGAAGGACAAGAAGCGGGCGGACATGGCCCTGGCCCGGGGGACCGGGAAGCTGTGGTTTGAGGCAAAAATACTTGCCGCGCTGCTGCTGGTGTTCTTCGGCCTGCCCCGAGTGGAGTACTTGGGGGAGGTGTGGCAGGAGCTGACCTACGCCTACGCGCCCCCGGCAACCGTGGGCACCGCCTCCTCCGGCGATGTCTCCATTGACTGGGAGGTCCTGGACCAGCTTTCCGGCGAGGAGCGGGACGCCGCCCTTCAGGAATACGGCTACGCCCGGGTTACCGCTGTGGAGCAGACCAGCAGCATCGGCACGGCGGTGACCATCCTGTCGGAGAACGGGGGCTGGCTGCTGCAAGAGTATCTCCGGGAGCTGACCGACCACTCCCTGAACCTGCTGACCGTCCTCTGGGGGTTGTATCTGCTGATTTTCAATGACTGGCGGTATAATAAACAGCCCTGGAAACGGGGCGTATTCGCTCTGCTGGCGGCCCATGAGCTGAAATACCCCCTGCAAAAGCGGCTGAGCCGGATGAACGGCTGGCTGGGGCTGGCGGTGGCGGTGCTGTGGCTGGAGGTGCTGGCCCTCCTGGTGCTCCAGACCGTGGAGGTGTATCTGCCCACCTGGGCCATCTGGAATCTGCTGGGCCTGCCCTGGCTGCTGTCCCTGGGAGTATATGTATGGTTCTTCTGGCGGCAGCGGCGGCTGTGGACCGACTTCGGGGCAGTGTCCGACCAGCTCTCGGCCCTTCGGGCGGGGGCGCTGGAATGTGAGCTGACCTTACAGGAGGACGCCGACCTGTACCAGATGGCCGATGACCTGAACCACGTCCGGCAGGGCCTGCACCAGGCGGTTGAGGAGCGAACCCGCAGCGAGCGGATGAAGGTGGAGCTGGTGACCAACGTGTCCCACGACCTGAAGACTCCTCTCACCTCCATCATCAGCTACACCGAGCTGCTGGCCCAGGAGCCCCTGGAGCCCCCCGCCAGCGAGTATGTGCAGATCATGGGGGAGAAGGCCCAGCGGCTCAAGGCCATGGTCCAGGACGTGTTTGAGGTGAGCAAGGCGGCCTCGGGGCAGCTCCCGGTGAAATTGGAGCGGCTTGATTACGCCCGGTTATTGCGCCAGACCCTGGCCGATATGGCGCAGGCCATTGAGGAGAGCGGCCTGACCCTGCGCCCCTCCATCCCGGAGACAGAGGTGCCCATCACCGCCGACAGTGACCGGCTGTACCGGGTCTTCCAGAACCTTATTGGCAACGCCCTGAAGTACTCCCTCCCTGGCTCCCGGGTCTACCTGGCCCTGGCGGTGGAGAAGGGACTTGCCAGCGCCAGCGTGCGGAACACCTCCGCCGCCGAGCTGAAACCGGGGATTGAGTACACCGCCCGCTTCGTCCGGGGGGACGAGAGCCGCACCGACGGCGGTTCCGGCTTGGGACTGTCCATTGCCGACTCCTTCACCCGGGCCTGCGGCGGGGAGCTGACCATCTCTACCGAGGCGGACCTGTTCACGGCAATCGTTACCTTCCCCCTGGCAGAATAATTCAAGCGGCCCCCTCCCCAGGGGCCGCTTTTTCCTGCCCGCCGCGGCGGCTTCCTCTTGTTCCGTAAGGGTTTGGGACAGCAAAAAAGACCCATGTGCGGCTGCACACAGGTCTTTTCAAACTCAGTCGGTGACGTAGGGCAGCAGGGCGACCTGACGGGCCCGCTTGATGGCCTCGGTCAGCTGGCGCTGATGCATTGCGCAGGTGCCGGTGGTGCGGCGGGGCAGGATCTTGGCCCGCTCAGACGTGAACCGGCGCAGCTTGGCGGCATCCTTGTAATCGATCTGCTCCACCTTATCCGCACAGAAGGCGCAGACCTTACGGCGCTTACGGCCCCGGGGAGCTCTGTTATCACGTTCCATAGCCATGGAATAACCTCCTTTTTAAGACCTTAACCGGTCAGAGTCAAAACGGCAGGTCGCCGTCGTCAGTAGAAAGCTCAGAGAATTGGTCGCCGTCGGCCGGGGGAGCGCCGTAGCCTCCCAGGGGGTCGGCGGCGGGGGCGGGCGCGGAGTAGCCGCCCTGACGGTAACCGCCGGCGTAGCTTCCGCCGCTGTCGCCGTCCCGCTTGGAGTCGCCGAAATAGACGTTGTCGGCCACCACCTCGGCGGAGGTACGCTTATTGCCCTCTTTATCGGTCCAGTCCCGCATTTGCAGCCGGCCCTCCACCACCGCCATGCGGCCCTTGGTGAAGTAGCGGCAGACAAACTCGGCCCGCTGGTTCCAAGCCACCACGTCGATCCAGTCGGTGGCCCGCTCGCCGGACTGTTTGTCCTTAAAGTCCCGGTCCACCGCCAGCCGGAAGGAAGCCACAGGGACGCCCGACTGGGTTCGCCGGAGCTCGGGGTCCCGGGCCAGACGGCCCATTATGAATATCTTGTTCAGCATCGGCACTGCCCCCCTTACTCGTCCTTGCAGACGATCATGGAGCGCATCACGCTGTCGCTGATCCGGAAGATACGGTCCAGCTCAGCGGGGACGGCAGCTGCGGCGGTGAAGGTCATCAGCACGTAATAGCCCTCCATCAGGTCCTGGATGGGATAGGCCAGCCGGCGCTTGCCCCACTCGTTGACCTCGGACACAGTACCGTTGGCCTCTACCACAGACTTGAACCGCTCCACCTGGGCGGCAATCTGCTCCTCGGTCAGGTCGGGCTTGAGGATATACAGAGCCTCGTAGTTGGCGTTGATCTTTGCCATGTTTTTGCACCTCCTTATGGACATATGGCCTCCGGAACAGCCGGAGGCAAGGATTCGCCCGCTCCTGACAGGGACGGGCTTAATTATTATATCTGATATTCCCGAAAAGTCAAGGAAAATTTTCTCCTCCCAGTAAAATACTGTTGACGGGCCGTGGGGGATGCGTGTTATACTGACAGGGTACGACAAAAAATCCCTGATTTCAGAGAGCGAGGAACACCATGACACTGAGAAGACCCCTTGCCGCCGGGCTGGCGGCGCTGGCGCTCACCGCGGGCCTGCTTCCAGCCCAGGCAAAAACCACTACTTACCTGGATGTCAACGACAGCCAATGGTACGCCCCCTACGTCGCCTTCTGCCAGCAGCACCGGCTGATGGACGGCCTCTCCGGCGACACCTTCTCTCCGGAGGCCCCCATGACCCGGGCGGTCCTCACCGAGGCCCTTTACCGCCTGGCGGGCAGTCCCCAGCCCGAGGAGGAGGAGGGGGAGGAGCCGCCGGTGAGTCAGGACATTGTCCAGGACCGGGAGCCGGAGGAGCCAAAGGATAGCCCGGCAGAGGAGTCACAGGAGGGTCTCCCCTTCTCCGACGTGGGGGAGGACAGCCCCAACCTGGCCGCCATCCGCTGGGCCAAGGAGAACAACGTGATCGGCGGCTACCCTGACGGCCGCTTCGGGCCGGAGGACCCCATAACCCGGGAGCAGCTGGCCGTACTCCTCTGGAGCAACTGGAACCGGCCCGAGGCCCAGGCCGCCCCCTTCGCCGACCGGGACAGCATTGCCGATTGGGCCCTGGGCGCGGCGGACTGGGCCTACAGCCGCCAGTTGATGACGGGCAGTCTGGCGGGCAATTTCTCGCCCCAGAACTACACCAGCCGGGCGGAGGGCGCCACCATTATTGTGAGCTACGCCAGGAACTTCTACGGCCTGGAAGCGGGCTACCCCCTGCCGGAGCCCCAGACCCTCTCCCCCAATCCCTACCTGAGCGAGGCCTACTCCCTGGATGAAAACGGCTACCTCTCCTACTCCGCCCAGACCTTCCGCCGGGGGCTGGACGTGTCCGCCCACCAGAAGGAGATCGACTGGACCCGGGTCGCCGCCGCCGGCATGGAGTTTGCCATGATCCGGGCGGGCTACCGGGGCTACACCCTGGGCGCCATCAACAAGGACGCCTATTTCGACTACAACATTCAAAGCGCCCTGGCCAACGGGCTAGAGGTGGGGGTGTACTTCTACTCCCAGGCCCTCACCCCCCAGGAGGCGGAGACGGAGGCCTATCAGCTGCTGGAGTGGATGAAGGGCTATGACGTCACCTACCCGGTGGTCTTCGACTGGGAGGAGGTGGACCGGGACGACTCCCGCTCTCAGGGGACCCCGGGCAACACCGTCACCGCCTGCGCCCTGGCCTTCTGCAAGGTGATTGAGGAGGCGGGCTATACCCCCATGACCTACGGCAGCCCCTCCAAGATCTACAAGGGCGGGCTGGCTTTGCAGTACTTGCAGGACTACCCCTTCTGGCTGGCCCACTACACCAGGGACACCGCCCCCACCAGCTTCCGCTACCACTACGATATGTGGCAGTACTCCAGCACCGGCCATGTGGACGGCATCGAGGGCAACGTGGACCTGAACATCTGCTTCCCCTCCTGGTCCAGCTCTGAACCCGCCCCCGAGACTCCCGAGGTGGACGAGGAGCTGCCCTGGTGGTTCATCCCCTACACCAAAAAGGAGAATTAACCCCTTTCAAACCCGCCGCAACCGGCAGTTGCGGAATGTTCCAGGCTGCGCTGGTGGACCGCAACCGCCGGTTCTGCTATGCTGAGTTCAGGAAAGGAGGCGGCTCAATGAAACTAAACGAAAAAATTGTCTGGTACCGCCGCCAGAAAAAGCTGTCCCAGGAGGAGCTGGCCGCCCAGGTGGGGGTGTCCCGCCAGGCGGTGAGCAAGTGGGAGCTGGGGGAGGCCTCCCCCGATATCGGCAAACTGCTCTCCCTGGCCCGGGCCTTCGGCGTCACCACCGACCATCTGCTCAACGACGGGGAGGACCCCGCACCCCAGACGCCCCGCCCGGAGGAGCCCGCGCCCCCTCCGCCCCAGCCCGTGCCGGGGAGCGATCTGCCCGGCCTCCTGGGGAGGATGGTCCGCCGCTGGGGCTGGCTGGCGGGCATTTACATCGCACTCCAGGGGGCGGGGGTGGCCCTGGTGGGTCTGGTGGCCCGGTGGGGCTTCGGGACCATGTTCGCCGCCTCCAGCTCCATAATGGGCGACTTTGAGATGGGCGGCTGGACCTACAGCGGCCCGCCGGAGTTGGAGGGGGCCGTGATGGAGGCGCTGGGCATCGCACCCCAGGTCTCTCCCCTCTCCGGAGTCCAGAGCTTTTTCCTGGGCTTCGCCAACCTGATCCTGGTGCTGGGCCTGGCCTGGCTCGCCGCCGGGCTGATCCTGGCCCTCGCGCTGTGGAGAAGGGGCCGCCGGGAGAACTGAACCCAGCCGCAAACCCGGAACACAAAAGCGGCGAAGCCGCCCCGCCCCCTTTGCCCTCCAGTGCGCACACTGGGGCGGGGGATTGTCTTAGGACGACTGCTTCTATTTCAAATTTCAA
>NZ_QWKI01000048.1 GCF_009911645.1 Pseudoflavonifractor sp. 60 | reverse complement strand
GTCCCTGGGAGCACTATCTTCTACCTAAAATTTCAAGTAGAATCAGTGCCTGCAAGTCAATCCCCACCGGCTTCGCCCATTCTCCTGTTTCTTCCAGATAAAACTCTTGACGGTATCCCCGGAAACGATGTAAAATAACTTGAAAAGTGTTGGAATCCCACGGGAAGAGAGAAGGAGAAGGGGAACATGGTAAAACGCGGCTTTGACAACGAGAAATATTTGACGACCCAGTCCCAGCACATCCGGGACCGCATCGCCCAATTTGGGGGCAAACTGTATCTGGAGTTCGGGGGGAAGCTGTTTGACGACTACCACGCCGCCCGGGTCCTCCCGGGGTTTGAGCCGGACAGCAAGCTGCGGATGCTGGAGCAGCTGAAGGACAAGGCGGAGATCATCATTGCCATCAACGCCGGGGACATTGAGAAGAACAAGGTGCGGGGGGACCTGGGCATCACCTACGACAGCGACGTCCTCCGGCTCATTGACCAGTTCCGGAGCCGGGGGCTGTATGTGGGCAGCGTGGTGGTCACCCGGTACACCGGACAGCCCGCCGCCGACGCCTTCCAGGGGCGGCTGGAGCAGCTGGGGCTGCGGGTCTACCGTCACTACCCCATCGAGGGCTACCCCCACAACATCTCCAAAATCGTCAGCGACGAGGGCTATGGCCGCAACGACTACATTGAGACCAGCAGCCCCCTGGTGGTGGTCACCGCCCCCGGCCCGGGCAGCGGGAAAATGGCCGCCTGTCTCAGCCAGCTCTACCACGAGAACAAGCGGGGGGTCGTGGCGGGCTACGCCAAGTTCGAGACCTTCCCCATCTGGAACCTGCCCCTGAAGCACCCGGTCAACCTGGCCTACGAGGCCGCCACCGCCGACCTGGACGACGTGAACATGATCGACCCCTTCCACCTCCAGGCCTACGGCGAGACCACGGTGAACTACAACCGGGACGTGGAGGTCTTCCCCGTGCTGGCCGCCATGTTCGAGAAGATCACCGGCTCCTGTCCCTACCAGTCCCCCACCGACATGGGGGTCAATATGGCGGGCAGCTGCATTTTCGACGACGGGGCCTGTCAGGAGGCCGCCCGGCAGGAGATCGTCCGCCGGTACTACGACGCCGTCTGTGAGCGCCGCCAAGGCAGGGGCTCCGACTCGGCGGTGTACAAGCTGGAGCTGCTCATGCAGCAGGCGGGGGTGACCGCGGATATCCGCCCGGTGGTGGCCCGGGCCAATGAGCTGGCGCAGGCCACCGGCGAACCGGCAATGGCCATCCAGCTTGCCGACGGCTCCCTTGTGGACGGCAAGACCTCTGAGCTTATGGGCTGCTCCGCCGCCGCCCTGCTCAACGCCCTGAAACAGCTGTCCCACGCGGGGGGACACGGGGTCCACCTCATTGCCCAGTCGGCCATTGAGCCCATTCAGACCGTCAAGGTCCAGTACCTGGGCTCCGCCAATCCCCGCCTCCACAGCGACGAGGTGCTCATCGCCCTGGCCGCCTCCGCCAGCCTGGACCCCAAGGCCGCCCAGGCTCTGGAGCAGCTGGCCGCCCTCCAGGGGTGTCAGGCTCACTGCTCGGTGATCCTCTCCCCGGCGGACGCCACGACCTATAAAAGGCTGGGCCTCCAGCTTACCTGTGAGCCCAAATATCAGACCAACAAACTGTACCACCGATAAAAAGCAGCCCTTCCAGCGGTCTCTCCGCCGGAGGGGCTGTTTCGTTATGATTCTTTTCCGGTGAGCCGGTTCCACTCTTTTGTCCGCTGCTCCTTCGCCCAGTCCTTGGTCCACATCTCCGGCTGCTTCACATAGGCGCGCACCACACTGCCGCAGCTTATGCACACCTGATGAAACAGCTTCTGACTCCGAAAGGGATACCGGGAGACGGTCAGATCGGTGATGGGAACGGAGGACGCCTCTACAAATTCTGTTCCGCCGCAGAAGGGACAGACCTCAAGCGCCACGACCCAATCCCTCTCTATTTCAGAATATCCAGCTGCTTGTACCTGGCCAGCCGCTGTCCCGCCTGCTCCCAGACCAGGGGGGCGCAGATAAAGTCGTAGTCGCTCCAAATGCGCTGGAGCTCCGCCTGGACCTGGGGGGCCTCCTCCGGCCTGCCGCCCAGGGTGCGCACATAGTAGTCGGGCAGAAGGGTGCAGCCCACCATCTCGCTTCCGGCGGCGGGCAGCTCCTCGACCCCCTGGCTCAGGGCGGCCAGCAGACGCAGGTGGTTGTCGATGTAGTCGTTGAGCTCCAGGTGGACCCCCATCATGCCGTTGAGGTCGAAGACCTGGAAGGGGGCGCCGCCGGGGACGTCAATCTGGCCGCCGCCGAAGAAAGCCTCCGAGTCCCCCAGCTGGTACAGCTCATTACAGACGTCCATCAGGCGCTGGTAGTCCTCCTGGGAGGGGGGCGTCTGGAGGGAGCGGAACATCATATCCACCGCCCAGCCCAGCTCCCCCAGCACCTGACAGCCGGGCAGACGGGCCAGCCGCTCCCCCAGCTTAACCAGCCGGGCAATGGACATCAGCCCCCACACGCGGATACGGGGATCGCTCAGCTCCTCCGCCTTCTGTTCGATCTCGGCGGGGACCGCGTTATACAGCAGCCCCTCCTCCTCCAGCTGGCCGATCCGCTCGGAGCAGTCGTCAATGATCCGGTTCCCCACCTTCTCGTAGATCGCATCCTGGGCGCTGTAAATGGTATCCGCCCGGTGAAGCCACAGCTGGGCCCGGTTCAGATCCCCCTGGTCCATGGCGGCAGTCCCCATCTCGTAGTAGGCCTTGGCCAATCCCGCCCAATCCTGCTTCTGCTGGAGGCCGGCCAGCCTGTCCCCGGGGCTCTTGGCCTCCTTCTTCCCAAATAAACCAAACATGGCAGTTCATCTCCTATCCCATTTTTGAAAGTCCTGCCCCCATTATAAGCCTGTTTGGATATCAGGTCAACTGAAAAAGCCCTCAGCGGAGGGGAAATTCCGCTGAGAGCAGGCGTGGATTTTATTGGAACCGCACCGCAGTGCCGTAGGCGATGACCTCGGCGGCCCCCTGCATCACGGCGGAGGACCCGTAGCGGATGTTGATGACCGCGTCGGCCCCCAGCTTCTCGGCCTCGTCCACCATACGCTTAACGGCGATCTGGCGGGCCTCGTTGAGCATCTCGGTATATCCGGTGATCTCGCCGCCCACCAGGGTCTTCATGCCGGCCATAAAGTCCTTGCCGAAGTTCTTGGACTGGACCACGGTACCCTTCACCATGCCCAGCACCTCAAGTTCCTTCCCGGGGATATAGTCAATGTTTACCAGCATCATAATGTTTTCCTCCTTATACAATGTCACAGAATCAATATTTTCCAGAGCGTCCAGCTCTTGAAACCGCTGCTTCAGCGCCAACAGGACGGGGAACACCAGCCCGGCGCAGAGCAGTGCCAGAGCCGCGAACAGCAGAAACAGCCACCGGGGCAGACCTGGGATCAGGCACAGCGTCCAGAAGCCGATGACGCAGGCCGCCTGGAGCAGGCCGAAGAGCACCACTCCAATCACCGCCCCCCGCTTCGCCTTAGTATTTCCGCGCTTCATTCAGTTCTCCCTTCTCGATCTCCCGCACCCGCTGCCCCAGGGCGGCGAAGGTGAAGGGGATAGTGATCAGATCGGTCACAGCCAGAAGGAGCAGCAGTCCGCGCAGCCAGCCGGTCTGGGTCACCGACCGCAGGTAGAGCAGCACCCCCACCGCCATCAGCTGGAGCAGTGTGCTGAGGACCACCGACCGCACCGCCGCCCGCTTCTCCTGGTCAGTACTTTTTGGCCTCATCCTCTTCCCCTTTCTGGATCTCCTTCCACCGCTGGAACAGGGCGATGATGACCCCCGCCGCCACGGCCAGATACATCAGGGCCACGCACAAAATCAAGCCGGTGGTGAAGGGCTCAGTAAAGCTGCCGAAGTATTCGGACAGCATGGCCCCGGTGAGCAGGAACATGAACCCGGCCACCAGAATGGTGACCACCACCGCCCCGCCGAAGCCCTTTCCGTCAGTAGTTTTTCGCATCCGCCAGCTCCCCCTTTCTCAGCTCCTCCCGCCGCTGGAGCAGGGTTCCAAGAAACACCAGCCCCAGAGGCAGAAGCAGCAGCCCGCCGGTGAGGAGGGTTAGCGCCGCCCCTCCCGCCCAGTATACAGTGTCAGTAGTTTTTCGCATCGTCTTCCTCTCCTTTCTGAATTTCCCGGATCCGCTGGAACAGGGCCAGCAGCACCCCCAGAATCACAACGGCGGGGAGGGCCACCAGCACCGCCGCCAGGGCCAGAGGAGGGGCGTCGGCGGGGTCGGCGGCAAAGCCCCAGATCATCAGCCCGATGACCCCCGCCATCAGCAGGGTTGTCAGCAGGGCCATCACCACCGCTCCAGCGTAGCGCACCGGCTTCAGGTCGTTTTTCTGCTTGTCCTGGAAGACGGTCCCCTTCTGCTCCAGCTGCTCCATCTCCTCCAGAAGGGCGGCGGCGTCCAGGCTGTCCAGCCGCTCCTCCCGGTCCTTCAGGCCGGCGCACAGCTGAATGGACTGCTCCAGACTGCGCCGCTCCCGCTCCAGGGTCACCAGGTGGCGGCGCATCCCGTCGGCCACCGTGCCCCCGGCCTGCATCCGCCGGATCTCCTCCAGGGGCACGCCCAGCTTGCGCATCAGCTTGATCTGGCGCAGAATGGCCACGTCCCCCTCGCTGTAGTCCCGGTAGCCGTTGGAGCTGTCCCGCCGGGGGGAGAGCAGGCCCTGTTCCTCGTAAAAGCGGATGTTCTTCTTGGTAATGCCCACCTGGGCCTCCACCTCATTGATTTTCACATTCCTCACCTCCTCTGTCCGCCTCTACTCTACACCTTCCACAAGGGGGAAGGTCAAGACTTTTTTATAGTTTTTTCACCTTCCAGCGGGTGGAAGGTCAATTTCCGCCACCGTCAGCCGGTTTTCCTCCACCTGAAAGCGCACCTCCAGCCCGGCGAAGGTCATGCCGTAGACCCGGGTGGGGTCGCTCTGATACTGGGGCCGGGGGTCCTGGGCCAGGACGGCCAGCAGGGCGGCCCGCTTCTCCTCCGGGACACTGCGCAGCAGCTCCGGGGGGCAGTCCACCGTCAGCTCCGCCTCCTTGGGCTGAGCGGCAAAGCCTCCCACCGCCGCCGGCTTGCAGTCGGCGTAGGGCAGGTAGGGCTTGATATCGTAGATGGGGCTGCCGTCCATCAGATCGGCCCCCGCCACCGTGAGCACCGGCCCCAGCTCTCGGTCCTGGCCCACCTCCACCAGGCGGACGCAGGACAGACCAATGGGATTGGGCCGGAAGGGGGACCGGGTGGCGAACACCCCCAGCCGCTGATTGCCCCCCAGCCGGGGCGGCCGGACGGTGGGGGACCAGCTCTCCCGCCGGGCCTTGGAGAACTCCCAGATCAGCCAGATATGGGAAAAGCCCTCCAGTCCCCGCAGAGCGCTGAGGTCCCGAAATGGGGGCTCAAAGATGACCGTGGCGGTGAGCTCCTCCACCAGGCCGCTCTGCCGGGGAATGCCGAACTTCTCCCCGAAGTCGCTGCGGATATGGGCAATGGGGGAAAACTCCATAAAAATCCCTCCTGTACCTGTGACAATGCAATCACATTATACGATACAGAAGGGAATTTGTCCAATCAACGGACGATGATATTTTCGGAAATCTCGCTGAGGGCCTGGGCGGCCTCCATGTCGAACCGGCCGCTGCGGGCCAGGTCGGACAGGGAGATCACCCCCACCAGACGGCCCTCCTCCACCACCGGCAGGCGGCGCACCTGGTGCAGCGCCATGAGACGGGTCGCCTCCCGGCAGTCGTCCTCGGGGGCCACGGTGGCGCACCGGCGCGTCATAATGTCCCGCACCGGAGTCTGGGCCGGGTCCTCCTCAGCGGCCACGCACCGCAGTACAATGTCCCGGTCGGTGACCATCCCCCGCAGGCAGCCGTCGGAGCCGCACACCGGCAGCGCCCCCACGTTGTGCCTGCTGATGAGCCGGGCCGCCAGAGCCGCCGTGGAGGTGGGTTCCACCGTCACCGCGCTGGGATTCATCAAATCCTTTACCTGCATGAAACCAACCCCTTCGTGAAAATATGGCTTACTGCCATTGTGCCCGAAGGGGCGGCATTTTATCCCCAGACATAGCCCCTGTCAAGCTCCCTGCAAAAAAACCGGTTTTGCAGGGGAAATTTTTTAAAAAAGAAGGGCGGCTTCACCCGCGGAGGAGGGCGGCGTAGTCCTGGGCGGAGCCGACGCGGCCCACAGCGGAGAGGGCGGCCTGCTCCATCCGGAAGAGCTCGTCGGCCAGAGCTTGCAGCTGCTCCCGGGTCACGGCGTCGTAGAGCTCCAATATTTCCTGGGTCTCCCGGACCCGGTTATAGAGGAGGGCGGAGGCCCCCATATTCCCCATGCGGGAGTGGACGGACTCGCTGCCCATGAGCAGATTGGCCTTGGCCTGCTCCCGGACCCGGTCCACCTCCTCCTGGGTGGGACCGTGCTCCGCCAGCTCCGCCGTCACCTGGCGGACTGCCTCCAGCGCCGGGCCCTCCTGGTCCGGACTGACGGCGGTGTAAATGCCCATCAGCCCGGTATCGGCGTGGTCCGATATATAGGAGTACACCGAGTAGCACAGCCCCCGCTTCTCCCGCAGCTCCTGGAACAGCCGGGAGGAGCAGCCGCCCCCCAGCAGTGAGTTGAACAGCAGCACCTGGGGCCGGCGGGGGTCCAGATAGGAGGGGGCGGGGAAGGCCAGGATCAGGTGGTTTTGCTCAATGGCTTTCCGCTTCACGGTCACCGCCGGACGGTAGGCGGCAGCCTTGACCTGGGGTACAGGGCCAGAGGGCAGCGCGGCCAGCAGCTCCCTCAGCCGCTCCGCCTGCGCCTGGGAGAAGCTCCCCGCCAGGGCGGCCACGATGACTCCCGCGTGGTAGTGCTCCCGCTGCCAGGCCCGCAGCCAGTCCCCGTCCATCCTGACCAGGGTCGATTCCTTCCCCAGTATGGGCCGGGCCAGAGGGGTCCCCTTGTACACCGCCGCCGCCAGCCGCTCAGACACCAGGTCCTCGGGGGTGTCCTCGTACATCCCGATTTCCCCCAGAATCACCCCGCGCTCCATCTCCGTATCCTCCTGGTCGAACCGGGAGTGGAAGAGCATATCCTCCAAAATGTCCAGCCCCTGGTCCAGATGGCTGTCCAGGGCGCGGACATGAAAACAGGTGTGCTCCTTGGTGGTGTAGGCGTTGAGCTGGCCGCCAATGGCGTCGATGTCTCGGGCCAGCTGGGCGGCTGTGCGGCGCCGGGTCCCCTTGAACAGCATATGTTCAATGAAGTGAGAGGCCCCGTTCTCCCTGGCGCTCTCGTGGCGGGAGCCAACCCCCACAAAGAAGCCCAGGGCGGCAGAGCGGACGTTGGGGACCTCCTCCAGCAGCAGCCGCGCGCCGTTGGGCAGATTGATCTGTTGGTGCATTGATACCCTCCTGACTGTGGTTTTTCTTTAGTATACCACAAACAGAGGCAAACGTCCATCCATGACGAAAGGGGCAATTTCATTTGTAAAGTGTCTTTCGCAGGATGCGGCAGCCCTGGCACACCGCTCCATCAAACCCTGTGAAGCATGGTCCATCCCCCGTCCCGCCCGCAGGCAGCCTGGCCCCTTTGAAAAGGGGCGGAGCGGTGCGGTGGGGATTGACCTGCTGGCACTGCTTCGACTGGAAATCTGAAATAGAAGCAGTCGTCCTACGACAATCCCCCGCCCTCGCTTCGCTCAGGCACCCCCTTTCAAAAGGGGGCAAGCGGCTGCGCCGCTTGTTTTGCCCTGCTTCGCAGGGCCCTAAAAGCGGCAGATCAATTGTATGGAAAGGGCGTCACTGGGGCAGGGTCAGGTCGCCCTCCTTGATCCATCCGGCTCTGCGGCACAGCTCACAGAAGACCACCGACAGCAGAGCGGGGAGTACGAAGGAGATGAGGATCAGGCCGGCCCAGTCCATAGCGCCGGGGACGATGGCGGCGGCCCCGTTTTCCAGGGCGGCGGCGCTGGGGGACAGCCAGCCGGTCCACACCCCCAGCTGTCCGCACAGGCCGCAGGTACCCATGCCGGAGTTAATGGCGGCGCCGTTCATCTCCAGCTGAAACAGGCAGGTGGCGATGGGGCCGGTGATGGCGGAGGCCAGGGTGGGCGGAATCCAGACCCGGGGATTTTTCACGATATTGGGCATTTGCAGCATGGAGGTACCCAGTCCCTGGGACACCAGCCCGCCCCAGCCGTTCTCCTTGAAGGACATAACGGCGAAGCCCACCATCTGGGCACAGCAGCCGGCCACAGCGGCCCCTCCGGCCAGCCCCGTCAGCCCCAGCACCGAGCAGATGGCCGCCGAGGAGATGGGCAGGGTCAGGGCAACGCCCACCAGCACCGACACCAGGATCCCCATCAGGAGGGGCTGGAGCACGGTAGCCCGCATAATCAGGCCCCCGAAGGCGCTGGCCGCCTTGCCGATGGGGGGCGCGATGACCCAGGCCGCGCCGACGCCGATGAGGATAGTGACAATGGGGGTCACCAGAATGTCCACCTTGGTCTCCTTGCTCACCGCCTTCCCGCACTCGGCGGCGATGATGGCCACAAACAGCACGGCCAGCGGCCCCCCCGCTCCACCGAGAGCGTTGCAGGCGTAGCCCACAGTGACCAGGGAGAAGAGCACCATGGGAGGGGCCTGGAGGGCATAGCCGATGGCCACTGCCATAGCAGAGCCGCTCATAAAGGAGGCCAGGCCGCCCACGGTGTAGCCCACATCGTTAATTTTAATGATCTGGGCGGTGAGAAAGCCGATATGGAACTGACTGCCCAGGGTGTTCAGGATGGTACCGATGAGCAGGGAGCAGAACAGTCCCTGGGCCATAGCCCCCAGGGCGTCGATGCCGTAGCGCCGGGCGGAGACTACAATGTTTTTTCGCTTGAGAAATTCCTTCATTTCCATCACCTTTTCTGTATTCTCCCCCGGGCGGGGGAGGACGAGTGGAATAAGCCATGCAGCTGTCAAGACACCTGTATGGCTTATTATAGCGGCTGAATGGAATTTGTCAAGGGGGATTCTCAGGGGGCCTTTCATTCGTAAGGTATCTTTCGCAGGGCGGGGCTCCCGCGAAGCGGGTGGGGATTGACTGGCAGGCATTATTTCGACTTAAAATCTGAGGTAGAAGATAGTGCTCCCAGGGACAATCCCCCGCCCCAGTATGTATTTCTTGTTCGGAACCCATTAGGGCATAAAAAACACCCCACTTGTTATTCAGTATACCACACTGTCTAACAAACGGGGTGCAGTTCAATTGCGTTGGGCTCATTTTGTAATTAATTTATCGTGCGCTTAACCGGATTCACCCGGCGGAATCTTCGTGCCTGCTCCGGCGTAATCTCCGGACAGTCCTCGTCAAACGTGATAGGCATGGCCCGAGCTCGTTCCAGTTCCTCCAGCTCCTGCTGAGTTAATTCCAGACTTTCAAGTTCTTCTTGGGTCAAATCAGTGATATTTACCATAGTAGACACCCCTTTCAAAGTTTGTAGCCAAACGTGCGGAAATGAGCCGGGTCACCTCACGAAACACACCGTTATCATCTATTATGTTTCTCTCTGTATAAACTACAAATAGAATGTCACTCATTTTATACACATTTTTACGCAGATTTCCAATAGCCACAGAAATTCCGGCTGAAATATCCCCTATTGTATTATAGCGGTCCTCATCTCCGCTGTGGACTGCGTCATAAAGTTCAATACGGTCATAGTCAAAAAATATGCGCGCCGCACTCTTGAAGGAAATGCCGTGTTTCTCAATATTCTTTCTGTTTTTCTCTGAATCATACTCAAAAAGCATACCACCCATCTCAAATCGTACAGTTGCTTGTGTGTCCTCCATGGTCTAAAGCGCCCCCTTCTCGTGTAATAGTATATCACATAGTTCGAGAAAAGGAAATCATTTTCCTCTCATACGCTCCTCCAGCACTCTCCCCACCACGGCCCCCAGCAGCAGAATATTGCCGCACAGGTAGAGCCACACCAGCAGGATAATCAGGGAGGCCAGGGAGCCGTAGACCAGGGCGTACCGGGAGGACATACCGATAAATCCGGAGAACAGCACCGACGCCGCCACCATAGCCAGGGCGGCCAGCACCGAGGACAGCAGGACGATCCGGGTCCGCATTGCCCGTTTGGGAGTTCCGGCCCGGTAGATGATGAGCACCAGCAGCAGCACGAAGCAGAACAGCAGCAGGTAGCGCATCCACTGCCACAGTCCGGACAGGGGCGGGATCAGCTCCGCCAGCCCCCGGGGCAGGTGCTCCTCCAGCAGCCAGAAGAACCACTCGCCGGTGAAGATGACCACCACCGACAGGTAGACGGTAAGGAGGAACAGGGCCGACAGCGCCACACTGGTCAGGACCCGCCGGAGGACGGGGACACTGTGCCGGCTGTGGAGGCTGTCCATAGCGGCCAGCAGGGTACGCAGTCCCGCGGAGGCGGAGACCAGGATGGTAATCAGGCTGGCCCACAGCAGAGCCGGAGACTGGCTGGCGGAGACATAGCGCAGGTAGTCGGTCATCACCAGCAGGGCCCCGGCGGGCAAGAGCTGGTCCAGGGAGCTCAGCAGGTGCTCCAGGTCCAGGTGGAACAGGCCGATCAGGTAGTTGACGCACACCAGCAGGGGGAACAGGGTCAGCGTCAGGAAGTAGGACAGCGCCGCCGCCCACCGGGGCGCTCCCACCTGCATAAACAGCTGCGCCGTCTCCACTGCGAAGGAGAGCGGCGGAAAGGAGAGCAGCTTTTTCATCACGTCCCGGGCCCCCTGTCCTCTCAGTCTGTCGGGATAAGCTTACCACATCTCTCCCGTCGAAACAAACACGAAAAAAGCCGTCTGTCAGTTCAGACGGCTTTCCTTTCGCGCATTTAAGCCAGCTTGCTCAGCTTCAGTGTCATCTTGCTCTTCTTGTTGGCAGCGTTGTTGCGGTGCAGCAGACCCTTGGCAGCGGCCTTATCCACCGCCTTGACGGCCACCTTGTAAGCGACATCGGCCTCGCTGCGGTTGCCTTCCGCCACCGCGGCTTCAAACTTCTTGATGTCGGTCTTCAGCGCGGATCTCGCGGCCTTGTTCTGCGCGGCCTTGGTCTGAGCGACCAGAACGCGCTTCTTGGCAGACTTAATATTCGGCAAACCAAACACCTCCTCCGATCTTCCTCTTTAATTTAGGTGATTACACACCCACGCAGATTTGTATTGTACCATCAACCCCTAAAAAAATCAACTGTTTTTTCAAATTTTTTCTGGGCGGGGGATAGTTTTTTCCAATGCCGCAAAAAATAGGGCGAGCGGGGATTTTTTCCTTGGCATATCGTATAAGGAGGAGAGGCCATGCGGATGCGTCGGACCGACCTGGCGCTGGAGGCCAGAGAGCTGTGGCAGGAGGGGGCGGAGCGGACGGACGCTCTGCCGGGCGTGGAGGCCTGGGAGAGCCTGCGGGAGGGCATTCCGGTGAGCACGGTGCAGGTGCTGGACCAGGCGGGGGAGCGGGCGCTGGGCAAGCCCAGGGGGCGCTATGTGACCCTGACTCTGGAGGGGCTGGCCAGCCGGGCGGAGGACATTTTTTCCCGCAGCGTCCACGCGGTGGCGGCGGAGCTGACCCAACTGATGGCGGACCTCCCCCAAAACGGCCTGGTGCTGGTGGCGGGGCTGGGCAACCGGGCCATAACTCCCGACGCCATTGGCCCCAAGGTGCGCCAGCACACTCTGGTGACCCGCCACTTGGTGCGCCAGATGCCGGAGCACTTCGGCGCTCTGCGGCCGGTGGCCTCGGTGGCGGCGGAGGTGCTGGGGGAGACCGGCGTGGAAAGCGGCGAGCTGGTGCGGGCGGTGTGCGAGAAGCTCCGGCCCGCCTGCGTGGTGGCGGTGGACGCCCTGGCCTCCCGGTCGCTGAAGCGGCTGTGCCGGACGGTCCAGCTGGCCGACACGGGCATCACCCCGGGCTCCGGCGTGGGCAACCACCGCATGGGTCTGACCCGGGAGAGCCTGGGGGTCCCGGTCATTGCCGTGGGGGTCCCCACGGTGGTGGACGGCGCAACCCTGGCCGCCGACCTGCTGGGCACCGACGACCTGCCCAATCTGGAGGGGGACAGCAGTCTGCTGGTGACCCCCAAGGACATTGACAGCCAGGTCAGCGACCTGTCCAAGGTGGTGGGCTACGGCCTGAGCATGGCCCTCCAGCCCGGCATGGCCCTGGAGGAGCTGGAGCTGCTGCTGAGCTGAGGGCTCCTCATCGGGGCTCCAAAGCGCGCAGGGGCGGGCCCTCCAGCCAGACGGTCCGGTCCGCCCTCTCCAGCACCGCCTCCTCGTGGCTGACCAGAAGGACGGGGGCAGGCAGCGCCCTCAGCCGCTCCAGGATCCGCAGGGCCCGGGGCAGGTCAACCCCGGCAAAGGGCTCATCCAGCAGGTAGAGTCTGGCCTCCAGCGCCAGGCACCGGGCCAGAGCCAGCCGCCGGCCCATCCCCCCGGACAGGGCGGAGGGATAGCGCCCCCCCTCCCCTTCCAGCTCCGCCAGGGCCAGCAGCTCCGGGACCCGGTCCCAGCGGCGGCGGGGCAGTACATCGGTGAGGTGCTGCTCCACTCGCCGCCACTGGAGCAGCCGGTCCTCCTGAAAGAGGATGGCGGTTTCCCCGGGGACAATCCCCGAGATGGTCCCCCCTTGGAGTTCCTCCAGTCCGGCCAGGACCCGCAGCAGAGTGGTTTTGCCGCAGCCCGAGGGGCCGCTGAGGGCGGTGACCCCCCGCTCCGGAATTTTTAGGGAAAATCCATCCAGCACGGCCCGCTCCCCATAGGCGGCCCGCAGGTCCTTGCAGACGATCATCCGTGCCGCCCCCTTCCCCAGCGGCCCAGGCAGGCCCGGAGAAGGCGCTCCAGCACCATGCTCAGGGCCACCGTCACCGCCGTCCAGGCGAAGAGCTCCGGGATATCCAGATAGTACTTGGTGTAGTAGATCCGCTGGCCCAGGGAGGGCTCCGGCAGACAGAGTACCTCCGCCGCGACCCCCGACTTCCAGGCCAAGCCGGTGGCGGTGGTGAGGGCGGAGAGGAGCTGGGGCCGCAGGGAGGGCAGGTAGATGAGGGCCGCCGTCTTCCACCGGGAGAAGCGGTAGCACCGGGCCAGCTCCAGCAGCTTGGGGTCCGCCGCCTGAATGCCCCGGGACAGGCTGTCCCACACCACGGGCATCACCATCAGGGCGGCGATGACGGCGGGGACCTTGTTCCGGCCCGTCCACAGCAGCACCAGCAGAATGAAGGAGGCCACCGGCGCCGCCCGGACAACCCGGATGGCGGGGGAGAGCAGCCGGTCGGCCCAGGGGGAGGCGCAGGTGAGCACCGCCAGCAGCGCCCCCAGCGCCAGGCCCCAGACCAGTCCCACTCCAATCCGCCCCAGCGAGGTCAGCACCGTGGTCCAGAAGCCCTCTGTCCCCGCCAGGGAGACCAGGACCCGCCACACGGAGAGGGGGTAGGGCAGCAGCAGCTCGTTCCCCCGCCCGCCCAGGCGGTGGTCCACCAAAAAGGCGCAGCCCTGCCAGACCCCCAACCAGAAGATGGGGGCCGGCAGGGCATATAACAGCTTTTTCAGGTACTTAGGACACTCCATAGTAGAAGGAGTCGTAGGGCAGGCCGCCGCCGATGGACTTGGGCTCCACCTGGAAGAGGATGGTGTAGTAGTCCTCCAGCATGTCCCGCATCTCCTGGCCGGTAATCAGAGTCAGGGCGCACTGGGGGATGGCCTTCTCCGCCACCTTCTCGCTGGGGAGAATGCCCAGCTCCACCGCCAGACTGCCCGCGCCCTCCCCCTCCATGAAGGAGATGGAATCGCCGTACAAATCGAGGAACGCCTCAATCACGGCGGGGTCGCTGTCCTCAATGAACTGGGCCCGGGCCACCAGACAGCCCATGGGCAGCTCAGTGCCCTCCAGGTCCTTCCAGGCGTCGGACAGGGAGACCGCCTCCCGGACGGCGCTGTCCTGGACCATCAGGGCGGTGGCGGCGGGGACGGGGAGCATACAAATGCCGGAGTCAGAGGAGGTGAGCTTGGCGGTGATCTCCTGGGGAGTCAGCCACTCAATGTTCACCTCAGCGGGGTCCACACCGTTTCCGGTGAGCAGGTGGTTGAGGATGTGCTCCGGATTGGCCCCCTTGGTGTTGGAGGGGCAGTACAGGGTCTTGCCCGCCAGGTCGGCCATAGAGTGGACGGTGTCCCCCTTCTCCAGAATATAGAGGACACCCAGGGTGTTGATGGCCAGCACCTGAATGCTCCCCTCGTTCTTGGCGGACAGCACGGCGGCGGCGTTGGTGGCAATGGCAGCAATGTCCACGGTGCCGTTGGTCAGGGCGGCCTGGACCTCGGTGTTGTCGGTGACAATGGTGCTGTCCAGGACAAAGGGCATCCCCTCAAAGCGGTTCTCCGCCGAGTAGGAGTCCATCAGCCAGGACGCCCCCACCCCGGTGGGTCCGGAGAGAGCCATAAAGCGGATGGCGGGGACTTCCGTCTCCGGGGTTGACTGACCGGCAGAGCTGTCCTGGCCGGAGCCGTCCTGGCTGGAGGCGGAGCCCGGCGCGGAGGAGCTGGAGCCTCCGGCGGGGGTCTTGGGGCCGCAGCCCGCCAGCAAAGACAGGGCCAGAGCCGCGGTGAGGAGCAGCGAGAGGGTTCGTTTCATAAAAATCTTCCTTTCTTCCCATTGGGAAATGTTTGCAGGGCCA
>NZ_QWKI01000047.1 GCF_009911645.1 Pseudoflavonifractor sp. 60 | reverse complement strand
CCCGAGCGCAGCGAGGGCGGGGGATTGTTACTGGGAAAACTACCTTCTACCCCAGATTTCCAGTCGAAGCAGTGCCAACAAGTCAATCCCCACCCGGCTTCGCCGGGAGCCCCTTTTCAAAGGGGCCAGGCCGCCTGCGGGCGGGACGGGGGATAGGCCCGACTTCGCCGGGCCCCACAAGCGGCGAAGCCGCTTGCCCCCTTTTGAAAGGGGG
>NZ_QWKI01000301.1 GCF_009911645.1 Pseudoflavonifractor sp. 60 | reverse complement strand
GGCTCCAGGACATACTTGTTGGTCCAGCTGCGGGCCATAGCGGGGGGATTGAAGGACTTGAAGCAGAAGGACCAGGGCCCGCCCCGGAACAGGGACTGCTCCACATTGCGCACCTGCTCCGGGCCGTCGAACTGGTCCAGTTCCTCGAACCAGGCCAGGCCGATATAGCCGAAGGGCACCTTGATGGATTTCAGCTTGCCGGGGTCGTCCAGCCCGAAGAAGAGGATCTTCTGGCCGGTGTCCGTGTTGGTACACTCCATGGGGCTGGTGGTACACTTGAATTTGCCGGACAATCCCAGCTCGGCGATGGCCCAGCAGATTTGGGCGTACACCGACGTGCGCAGCGTGTTGCCCACCTTGCGCAGGACTACCGCGTGGCTGTCGGGGTGCTTCAGCAGCTGGAGGACCAGCTCCACCGAGATAAAGCTGGATTTGCAGGACCCCCGCCCGCCCTTCTCCACGATCTCGTCGATCTCCCCGGACTTCACCGCCCGGTGGGACTGGGCAAAGGCCGGGGAGACCAGCTCTGACAGTCTACAGGTCGTCAATGATTTGGACACCTCCCTCGTCTGTGGCGGTGAGCTCCGGCTTGTCCCGCCACCGGTCTGGCCTGCGGTTCTTCAGCCAGAAGATTTGGGCGGTGGTGTCAGGCGGGATGTGCTTGACGGTCTGGACCACTTTCACGCCGTCCTTGTCGGACTTCTCGATTTTTTCCTCCTGGAAGTCGTAGCCCAGGGCCCGCTTGAGCAGAGCGTTCTCCACCTGGATGTCCACGACCTCCTTGCCCTTTTTTAGGGCCTCGGAAATCTTGGGATACTTCTTTTTCCAGTCGTAGAGTGTGGCGGGATTGATCCGCATATTCCCCGCCATCTGCGCATCCGTCAGCCCGTCCCGGGCCCAGCCCTCCAGCAATGTCAGCCCGTCCTCGGTCAGCCAGTATTCAAACTTTCCACGGGCCATACCGCCACCTCTCCGCAACAATCCTCAAGGTCATCTATGTTCTTGGGATTATGGTACACCAGAATTTCCGCTTCTGTCTTCTATATCTAGTACTGCCAATATTTTTTCAAATTTTTCCACGGTCAAGAACCGTGTTCCACACACAGCGCATTTTCTGCGCCGCCGAATACTTCCATCCCACTGCTCCCGGGAATCATAGACGATGCTGTCCTCCCCGCACACCGGGCACATTCTGGCGGCGCAGTTTTCAATTTCTTCCATGTAAAACCCCGCGCCTCCTTCCAGTGTCCAAGTTGGACACCTGTGTCAGGTTTTGTCCGCCGGAGCGATTTCCTCAGCGCAGACGTATATCCCCGGCACCTCAGCCCAGAATTTTTCGCAGATCTCCGAGGCCACCTGGGCGTCGTCCTTCCAGAACCCCACATTGGTCATGCAGTCCTTCAGCAGCTTGTTCAAGTTATCCGTGTCGGGCTTGGTGATCCGGTACTCACCGTCCTTGTGCTGCCCCCTGGAGAAACACCACTTCACCAGCAGCCGCACCGCACCCTCCAAGGGCCGTTCCGGACTGTGCCCGGCCAGGTGGGCCGTCAGCTTTGACCGGGCCGCCAGCACCTCCGGGGGATCATAGCTTACCGGCTTGCCCTTCACGACCCGCCATTTCTTTTCCTGGTGCGTGGCAGTGGGCGGCTTCATCGGCATAAAAAACTCAAGTCTTATGCTTTTCACCTCGCTAAAGTATTTGCTTGGCGGGGACCATTTTGTCACGGCGTCATGTGGGGAGGAAGGGGGGACCACTTCCCCGCGTGGTCCCCTTCTCCCAACACGTGACGCTGCGTAGCGGCGGCGGAATTTTTTACCCCGTAGGGGTAGTGGTGCCCGCCGCAATGGCGGCAATCGTAAATTTAAGGTGTCCTCCACCACGGCAGCAATCATAAAATCATGGTCTTTGCCAATGCGGCAAGGACCTTAAAACGATGGTTTCCGCAATCATGGCGGCAATCGTGGCTGCATGGTCTTTGCCGCTAGTCCGCCTCGTCGATTTTCTTCCTGATGCCGCCGTCATTTTTGTCTACGTAGTATCCGAATTTTGCAACCCAGTCCCGCACGGTTCGGAGGGCCACCTCTTTCCCCGCGGCAGAGAACCACTCCACCAAGTCGTTCAGGGTAGGCGGCTCTCCCATATTGCAGTTGGCCACAGCGTCCTCAAACTCCTGAGCCTTGCTGCGGCGGGCCTTTTTGGCCGACTCCCGCCGCTTGTCCGCTGCCTTTTTCCAGGCCGGGTCCTGTCCCTCCGGGTCAATATCGGCCAGGACGCCGGAGCTGTCCGGGCGGTGGATGGGGTAGCGAAACCAGACGTTGACGGGCTGAAATCGGGGGAACTCTCTGAGGGTACCCTCAATGCGCCAGGCCGTACTGGCCTCTGCGGCCCTTCTGGACTCCTGAACAGCTGCCAGCATATCCCTGTACTCCTGCTCCCCCAGAACGCTCTCACAGGCCTCCAGGGCGGCTCTTTCGCTGCACAGATCGTCCTGGCCGGCCTCCTCCAGCTTCCCCGCCCTCTCCAGCGCGGCGGCGCAGGCGGCGCAGACGGCGTTGTTGAGCTCCTGCCGCCGCAGCTCCTCGCTCACCGGCAGCTCGATCATATCCAGGAGGGCATCAGGGTCACGGGCGAATACCCCGGAGCCGCTGACCCGGTCCATGGAGCGCTTGTCCCCCTGCCGGCCCTTGGAGTGGTGGTGGCAGTAGATGACGGCGCAGCCCAGCTCGGTACACACCTTGTCGAACTGGTTGCAGAACCGGGCCATTTGGTCGGCGCTGTTCTCGTCGCCGGTGATGATCTTATAGATGGGGTCGATGATAACAGCGATGTAGTTCTTTTTGGACGCCCGGCGAATGAGCTTGGGGGCCAGCTGATCCATGGGCACCGACTTGCCCCGCAGGTTCCAGATATCCACACTGTTCCGGGCGGGGGCGCCCATGGCCTGGCGCACGTCGCGGAAGCGGTGGAGACAGGAGGCCCGGTCCAGCTCCAGGTTGACGTACATTACCTTGCCTTGGGCGCAGGGAAAGCCCAGCCAGGGCAGGCCCTCAGCAATACACACCGCCAGCTCGATAAGGGCGAAGGATTTGCCCGCCTTGCTGGGGCCGGCCAGCAGCATCTTGTGTCCTTGGCGCAGCACGTTCTCGATGAGGGAGGGGGCCAGCTGAGGCAGGCCGGTGTCCAGGTCCCCCTCCGGGTCGGGCAGGTCGTCGTTGATCCCGTCGATCCAGTCCCGCCACTCGCTCCAGGAAGCCTTCCCCAGATTGGTATCTGCCAGAAACTGCCGCGCCCCGTTCCGCTCCACCCCCGGCATCCGGGACAGCCGGGAGGGATTGCGGTTTTGCCGGTCCACGTCCAGGCCGTATTTCCGGCAGACCTCATAGAGGAAGTCCACCCGCTTTCGGTACTCCTCATAGCTGTCCGCCTCCACCCGGACGATGGCGTGGAGGCTCTTGCCACCGGAGTGGACCAGCGCGGCGATGGGCAGTTCCAGTTCCCGGAGAAGGGCGTTCTGTTCCTCCACTGGCATGGAGTCCGACTCCACCAGGGCATAACGGAAATCGGTGACGTTCTCGTTTTTGCACCCCCGG
>NZ_QWKI01000300.1 GCF_009911645.1 Pseudoflavonifractor sp. 60 | reverse complement strand
GAATTTCCCCTCCTGCTCCCAGGTCTGGGTCACATAGCCCACGTTCTCCCCCGCCTCAAACAGGGTCTCCAGATAGGTGATGAGCTGCTTGACCGGGTCCCAGTCAGAGGGCGGCTGGACCTCCTGGCCCTCCAGCCAGTTCAGGTCCACCACCGATCCGATGGGGTCCTCCCAGCCCAGCTCCTGGCCCGGGGAGGGCCGCCAGCCGCCCTCCATAGCCATTTTCACAATGGTCCCCCCGGTGATAGGGGTGTCAG
>NZ_QWKI01000299.1 GCF_009911645.1 Pseudoflavonifractor sp. 60 | reverse complement strand
GACTCTGACTCTGGTAGGCTTTGGTAGTGGAACTGAGGTCTGGAACGCTGCTGGCACTGAGGAGTACCCGGCTGAAAACGTCTCCACTATCAACAGCACTGGCAAGGCCTATCAGGTTCCCAAGAACGCTAATGTTCTGATCAAGACCGTTGCTGCTGACAGCATTGCTGATGGTACCTATGGTGATTTGGTTGTCAAGACCACTGATGGTGTTCAGATTATCACTGTTCCCATGGCTGCCGTTGATCGAACTATCAAGAAGACCGACCTGACTGTAGCTTCTAAGACTTACACTATCACCTTTGAGAGCGGCATCACTCCTGAGAAGTTCTACACCGTGTCTAATGAGGAAGTGGACGCGGAGGACTTGGGCAACGGCGTGTATCGCGTAAAGGCTAGTGACGAGCTCCGCTGCATCGATGTAAAGACTACTACCACTGAGTACGCATTTGCCGTGAGTACGGAGACTGAGTCTATGAAGGAAGGTCCCATCACTGACGGCGTGGCCAACGCTGGCACTGCCCGGCAGATCGACTTGCATTCTTCCCTGGCCAGCGATATCACTGTCTATGGCGCAACAAAGGTAACTGTCGTAGATGTTGATCCTGACTGCTTCGGCTATGCTGGCGACCCTGGCGATGTGTTCTACGTCCGTCCTGGTGCTAAGCTCAATGTAAGCATTGATGTGGAGGATGATGGTGTTTCTGCCGCCATTATTCAGGAGGGCAGCACTGTTGTGAATGTGGCTTTGGATCGTGCTCACAACGGTTATGAAATCGGGACTACGGAGATCACTCTGCGTGGCGCTTTCAAGGTTACCCTGAACGGTGTTAAGGCTAAGGTTGGCACTGTTGACATCGCTGATGGTGTGTACTATGTTGCCAAGGGGCAGAAACTCGTGACTATCGGAGCTGTGACTGGTAAGGGCACCGGTGTCCTGGTTGGGGATAAGATCAGCAACTCCACATCTGAGACCAACGATATCACTCTCAGTGACAAGGATGTTACTCTGAGCGCTGCTGCGAAGGTCTCCATGAGTGGTACTTGGTCTACGCTGAATGTTCTGAACAGTCGCGGTGATGTTGACTCTACTGAGAACACTCCCACTGGCGACCGTTATGTCAAGGTTGGAACTAAGATGTCTGCAAACATTGCCACTGGCACTGCTGATATTACTACAGGCAAGGGTTCTGTCACCGACTTTGACAAGTCTGGCAACTGGATCTACTTCACTCTGGGCGTTGAGGATGTTACCCTGACTCAAACTGCTCCCTGATAGCTGATCCTATAAATCCTTTACCCCCAGGCTTCGGCCTGGGGGTCTTTTGTGTGAAAAGAACCCCCAGCCCGTGAGGGCTGGGGGTGGGGATCGCCTAAGTGTCTTTTCTATGGTCTAAAAACACTCTCTTACGCGTCATTCAGGGTCAAGTCAACTGCAGTAACAGTAAACGTGACTCGCTTGCCGTTGTTGGCCACATCCAGAACGGGTACGCTGCTGGTTCCATCAGTAGCGGTGATCACAACTGTGCTGTCGGCATCCTCGACCATCAGGTGAGTACCAATCGCAACATAAACAACCACTTCTGCGCCAGCTTCGGTAGTAATTTCGTCCCAGATATTGTTCTTCTGATCCAGGATCGAAAGTTTAACACCACTGCCATCCGTCATCGTCATCTTTGCGGCGCGGGCAATCTGATCCTTGTTACCGCTATTCACAACAATATCAGTGGGTGTTGCGTTCTTCAAATAACTACCATCATTGACACAGATCACGTTCACGCCATCAGCGTCGGCATCAATAGTCGTACCCTTGACAACGTACTCGCCGTCCCGCACGACGTTGCTGTTGGCGGTCTTCACGGAGGCAACATCATGGAGGTGCAGCTTGTAAGCGCCGTACAGCTTAATGTTGTCGGTGCCAACGGTCAGTGTGCCGCCAATGGCAGCCGCACTGGTTTCAGGAGCAGAAGCGTCCCGATCAGCCACAATCAGACCAGCCAGGTCATCGGCATCGCTGCCAATTGCGTAGGTGGAGTTAGGAGCAACCACGAAGGTCTCCCAATTAGTCTGATTAACCTGATTTCCCAGGAACATCACACCATTAGCACTGGTATCGAAGTCAACGACAACCGCAGGATGGACGTACACATTACCAGAGATAGCACTGGTCAGAGTAATAGTTTCTTCCTTGCCAGGAGTCCAGAACTCAGTGGTAGCTACACCGGTGTAATACGCACTTGTGAAGGTATTGGAAGAAGTAGCAACAGCGGCGCCGCTGCTTCCCAGGTTAACCTTAATGACCCACACATTGTCGCTAGCCTTCAGGTAATAGGTATTGCCTTCGACCTTAGTGGCCTCCACCTCATCACCACCGACCGTCTCAAACGCATCCAGGGTCACGTCACCAGTGAAGGTCACAGTGTACATCACATCAGCAACAGCTGCGCCCAGCTCAACGTTCATGCTCTTGCCCATGGTGAAGGATGCACGATGAGTAGTAGCATTGACACTGGCCTCAACGCCGTCCAAAAGAACGGTGCCAGCAGTAGTGAAGACAGTAGAAGACTCGATCATAACAGCGGTGTCCTTGGCAATATTCCAAGTGTAGGAGGTGCCAGTAGCAGTAGCCAGACTCTTGTCGTAGGGAGTCTCAACACCAGCCAAGTAGACCTTGGCACTTCCGGCACTAGCACCGCT
>NZ_QWKI01000298.1 GCF_009911645.1 Pseudoflavonifractor sp. 60 | reverse complement strand
CAGAGTCAGAGTCCGAACGGTGAAATTGCATCTACCGTCGCCGAACAAAAGAAAAGCACCCCCGGACCAGGAGGCCCAGGGGTGTAGGTTTATGCGGTTTTGCTAGGGGTGGGATTAGGTGGTGGAGGCAGTGTACTCAACGGTCATGGTCACAGCAGAAGCTTGGGCACCGGCCTCGCCAGTGACAGCGGTGCCAGCCGCAATGTCAGCGGTCTTTTCAAACTCGATTACACCACTTGCCACAGTAGCCTCTCCCAGACCGACACCAGTCCACTTGGCAGTGCTGACATCAGCACTACCAGCCTTGATGGTCAGCTTAGCGCCAGTAGAGGCGGAGTTAACCTTGTCAATCTTGTCAGCAAAGGTAACCTTGACAGTCAGCTTGTCGGTAGCGGACAGGTTCACAACCTTGGTAGCGTTTGCACCGAAGTCCACTTCATCACCGTTCACATACCAAGTGGCGGTCATGCCAGTAACACCGTTGGTGATAGCCTTGGTCAGGGTGTGAGCGATCAGATCAGACACGGTGATGTCGCCGGTGACCTTGTCAGCGGGAATCTTGAAGCTGGTACCGCTAGCAGTGACGTCGATGGCGTCGCCGCCCTCAACAGAGACGCGGTAGGAGTTACCATTGGTCGCCCCGTTAACGGTGACTTCCTCACCCACCTTGGCAAAGGTCTTGCTGGACCCGGCAGTCGTGCTGTCAAAGGTCAAGCCAGTGCCGGTCAGTTTCACGTAGCCCGTCGCCAACTCGTCGCCCTGAGCCAGAGCGGTAGCGTCGTTATAGGCCACATAGGTGGTGGCAGCAGCGGTAGTCTTAGCAACACCACTACCGGTGCCGGATACCTTCAGGTCCTTGACAGAAGGCATAGCATTGCTGCTGCCGCCATAGGTCTTGTTTACGCCGGTCTGCACACCGTCAATCTTGACCCAGCCATCGAACTCCTCGATCTTCACAGTGTCGGTGTTACCAATGGCCACCTTCACGCTGCCATCGCCCACGGCAGTCCAGGTGGTGCCATTGACCAGAGCGTACTTGCCGGTGGTCACGGCCACGCCGCCATCAGCAGCAGAGATGGTCTCGTAGCCCTTAGCGGCATCCTGATAGCGGGCACCTTCGATCACATTACTACCGTTCTCAGCCCAAGTAGCAGTGCCAGCAGGATAGCCAAACTTGTCCTTAAGGGTGTAGGTAGTAGTGCCACTGCTGCTAGCCTTGGTGAAGGTGTAGCCCAACTCGCGAGTCAGGTGATCCTCAACCACAGCAACAGCCTCTTCCAGGGTGGGCTTGCCATCGGGGCCGGAGCCAGCGGCGCGGGCAGCGGTCTTCTGATAGACGACCTTGATAACGCCGCTAGAAGCGCCCTCGTCAACACCGGTGATAGCGGCCTGAGCGTTCTCAGGAACCACAGCGGTGGGGCCTTCCTCAGTTACGACAGTGACGGTCAGAGTAGCAGCGCCGTTAGCCAGCTTGATGTTCAGGGTCTCGCCCTCAAGGTTGCCATCGGCGGG
>NZ_QWKI01000297.1 GCF_009911645.1 Pseudoflavonifractor sp. 60 | reverse complement strand
GAGATGTTCCGGCATGATGTGGCCCTCCTGGATCGTTTTCTCTGTCCATTATACCACGGATTTCCAACGGCGCAAGGCGGATTTGCCTTGCGCCCCTTTTGTCCATCAGGTAAAGATAAGTTCAGCATGAACGATTTCCGTTGCTCTGTCACGGATGTTATTCATACGCCCCACCCATTCCATTTGATTTTCAATTTTAAGCTGCTCCGTAATGCCTTCCTGTTCCGCCAGTTGTTTCACTAACTGAAAGAACATAGTTTCGGCCTGGGTATCCGTCTCAGCCAAATGGCTGTCCAGCTTGCCACTGAGAAGCAAGGCGGTATAGATAGGTTCCCGCTGTGTTTTCAAGTAGTGCTTCCTCCACTGCCCCCAAATGCCAACAGGGACACTTTCTGGAGTGGAGAGGTTGGGTAAGAAATAATCACCTTGTTGTTGGTAGGTTCCGCTCATCTGCATGAAGAATGACTTTTCCATAATTGTAGTCCTCCGATATGTTGAAATTTCCTGCAATTCAATCACTCTCGGCTGACTTCATAAATGTTTTGGGAGGAACTTCCTTACGAAGTTCCTCCCAATATGGGCGGCTTTATGAAGATGGCGCTTTAGATGATGTAGTCGTTTCCGGCCTCGCCCTGCTGCATCAGGTCGGCCACTGTAATGTGGTCCAGGTAGTCGTTGATCACCTGATTCAGCCCCTGCCACATGGGCAACGTGCGGCACTCCGCTGCGCGGACGCAGGCGGAGGCGGCGGGGTCCACGCAGGAGACTGGAGCCAGCGACTCCTCCGTCAGCCGGAGGATGGCGCCCACGGTGTACTGCTCCGGCGGCCGGGTCAGCCGGTAGCCCCCGCCCTTGCCCCGCACTCCGTTGAGCAGGCCGGCCTTCACCAGCAGCTTAATGATGTTTTCCAGATATTTTTCCGAAATTTCCTGCCGCGCCGCAAGGATTTTCAGGGGAATGAAGCCATCCGTCTGGTGCTCTGCCAGGTCGATCATCACCCGCAGGGCGTAGCGGCCCCGTGTAGAAATCAGCATATCCGCTCCTCCTTCTTGTTATCCTATTATACAATAGGGTTAGTAGGTATTCAATGAAAGCTTTTTAGATTTCATATTGACACACCTGGAGGAGAGGAATATAATGTAAATAAACCTACGGGGGTAATTGGTTTAAAGGCGGCCCCCGGGCAAGGAGGAAATGATATGAGCAATATCTATACATCGGTGGACCAGCTGATTGGCAGGACGCCCCTGTTGGAGCTGACCCATGTGGAGCGGGAGGAGGGACTGAAGGCCCGCGTTTTGGCCAAGCTGGAGTACCTGAATCCGGCGGGCAGCGTGAAGGACCGGGTTGCCAAGGCCATGATTGACGACGCCGAGGCCCGGGGGACGCTGAAGGCGGGCTCCGTCATCATCGAGCCCACCTCCGGCAACACGGGCATCGGCCTGGCCTCGGTGGCTGCCGCCCGGGGCTATCGCACCATCATCGTCATGCCAGAGACCATGAGTGTGGAGCGCCGCCAGCTGATGAAGGCCTACGGTGCGGAGCTGGTCCTCACCGAGGGGGCCAAAGGCATGAAGGGGGCCATTGAGAAAGCGGAGGAGCTGGCCAGAGAGATTCCCGGCGGCTTTATTCCCGGCCAGTTTGTCAACCCCGCCAACCCTGCGGCCCACCAGGCGTCCACCGGCCCTGAGATCTGGGAGGACACCGACGGTGAGGTGGATATTTTTGTGGCCGGCGTGGGTACCGGCGGCACCATTACCGGAGTGGGCATGTATTTGAAGAGCCGGAATCCGGCGGTGAAGGTGGTGGCGGTGGAGCCAGCCTCCTCCCCGGTGCTGAGCCAGGGGACGGCGGGCAAGCACGCCATCCAGGGCATCGGCGCAGGCTTTGTCCCCCAGGTGCTGAACACCCAGGTCTACGACGAGATCATCGCCGTGGCGGATGACGACGCCTTTGCAGCCGGCAGGCTGGCAGGCCAAAAGGAGGGCGTGCTGGTGGGTATCTCCTCCGGCGCGGCCCTGTGGGCGGCGATCCAGCTGGCCAGGCGGCCCGAGAACGCGGGGAAGACCATTGTGGCTCTCCTGCCCGACACCGGCGACCGCTACCTCTCCACTCCCATGTTTGGCGGCTGATCTGAACCCGCTTGACGCTCCTGCGTTGGACAGGAGCGTCATTTTTTTATGGAGCGAAGCAGAGGCGGACCGCCCAGGCGGCGGCCAGAAATCCGGTGAGGTCGGCGCACAGGGCGGCAGGGACGGCGTACCGGGTTTTGGAAATACCCACCGCGCCGAAGTAGACGGCGATGGTGTAGAAGGTGGTCTCGGTGGAGCCCAGCATCACCGCTGCCATCCGGCCCAGCTGGGAGTCGGGGCCGTAGGTGGAGATGAGCTCCGCCCCCACGCCCAGGGCCGCCGAGCCGCTGATGGGCCGCACCAGCATCAGGGGGAGCAGCTCCGAGGGCAGGCCCAGCCGGTCCATCACCGGAGCCAGGAGCCGGGCCAGCAGCTCCAGCGCTCCCGACGCCCGGAGCATATAGACCGCCGTCAGCAGTCCGATGAGGGCGGGGACAATACGCACCAGAGTCTCCAGCCCGGAGGCCGCCCCCTGGACCAGGGCGGAGTAGACATCAACCCGGTGAAAGGCGGCGTAGACGGCGATGGTCCCGATGGTCAGCGGCACCAGCATGGTAAAGAACAGGTCCATGTCAACCCCTCCATATGCGGGCAAAGAGTTTGCAGGCCAGGATGCCAACCCCCACGGAGAGGACGGAGGCCAGCCAAACGGCGGGCAGAATATCGAAGGGGGCGGCGCAGCCTTGGGCGGCCCGGACAGTGGCCACTGTGGTGGGGATAAGCTGGATGGAGGCGGTGTTGCAGACCACCAGCATACACAGGCAGTCGGAGGCGACCCCTGGGCTCTTGGCAGCCAGACGGCGGGCGGCCTGGAGTCCCAGGGGGGTTGCGGCGCTGCCCAGCCCCAGCAGGTTTGCGGACACGTTGGCGGAGATGGCGTCCATGGTCGCCCGGTCCCGAGCGGCCTGGGGGAAGAGGCGGCGCAGGATGGGGGCGAGCAGCCGGGAGAGTTTTTCCGACAGCCCCGACTGGCGCATGACCTCCATGACCCCCGTCCACAGACACAGCATCCCCGCGATGGACAGGGCCAGCTCAACCCCCGCGGCGGCCCCCGCCGCCGCCGCCGCCGCCACCTCGGGTCCCCGTCCCAGGACCAGACCGCACAGGATGGAGAGGACCACCATTCCGGTCCAGATAATTGTCATTGTCAACATATTCGCCTCCTTTTGCTCTACTATACGGGAGCAACTGGAAAATCATGTCTGTGGATTAACCAATAATTTACAAAAAAATCCAGCCCTTCTCCCCTTTTCTACAAAAATTCTACATTTTTCACCCTATTTTGCCCGATAGAAACAGTTGACACGGAATTTCTTTCCCGTTACAATAGGAGAGAGAGAAGTTGACGTTGGGGCGGAGCGTCCGTCTCGGGTTTGAATCACATAAAAGGAGGCATTTACATGAAATCCACAGGCATTGTCCGAAAGGTGGACGAACTGGGCCGGATCGTACTGCCCATTGAACTGCGCCGCACACTGGATATCGAGGAGAAGGATTCCCTGGAGATCTACATGGACGGCCCTTCCATTGTGCTGAAGAAATTCCAGCCTGCCTGTATCTTCTGCGACAATGAGAAGGACATCATCGAGTTCCGGGGGAAGAACGTGTGTCCCCGATGCTTCCAGGAGATGAGCACGTTTTTCCGCAAGTGACCCGGGCAGAGGGAAGAGATTTCATTTTGGAGCCAAAAATAGTGAGAGGGCCTGGGGCTCTCTCACTGTTTTGTGCTTTATTTTTTGAAATCAGTTCAATACCAGTGCGGTGACGGCATAGCCGAACATATTGTCTCGGGGCTGGAGCTCCGCCTGGAACCGGGCCAGCTCCTGGCCGTCTACCTCGTAGATCAGGGCGCCGGTGAGCTGGAGGACATCGCCGGAGGTGCGGGTCTGCTGTACCTGGAGCTGGGCCAGTCCGTCGCTGCCACAGACCACCCGGTAGGCGTCCTGAGTCCGGTTGTAGGTGATCCGGTCCGTCAGGGCGGCGGGCAGAGGGGACATCTTGGCCAGGAGGAGATCCAGGGCGGCGGCGTAGTCCTGCACAGTCTCGCTGGGGAGGAGCAGGTCGTCTTCCAGCGTCTCGCTGCGGCTGTCCAGCTGTCCGTAGAGGGAGAGCATATTGTACAAGCTCTCCCAGGCCAGGCCAGCGTCCGCCGGGCCAAAGGCGGAAACGTCGTGGTTCAGCATGGCAAGCAGAACGCCGTGGAGGGCGGGCCCCATGGAGTCGGCGGGGGAGAGCTCGGCGGGTACGCTGCCGGGAAGAAAGCTCTCAGCGGCGCTCTGGACGGGGGCCTCCTCTTGGCTGGTCAGGGCGGCGGCGCTCAGGGGTAAAATGAGCACAGCGGCAATGAGGACGGCGGTAATTACTTTTTTCATCGGGAGACCTCCTTTCCCAATCTGGCAACGGGTCATTTTGTTAGCAATACCATGATAGCACGAATGTTCTGTTACCTTCTTATCGAACTCGTTACGAGACGGTGAAAAAAGAGTTACAGTTTGGCAACAGCTTTGCCTGTCCACGATTTGAGCTTATGCACCGGAGGACCAGGATATACCAGGCCGTTAAACTTTAGAAGCTGTATTCATAAGCGTTTGAGTAGCGTGTGGAAATGAGAAATTATGACCATAGCCTCAGCAGAGGAAACGGAGATTTCATAATCTTTGCTGAGGCGTCT
>NZ_QWKI01000296.1 GCF_009911645.1 Pseudoflavonifractor sp. 60 | reverse complement strand
ATTGTAGCTTGGGTATGGGCCGCTGCATAGGGCGGTCATCTTCCCCCGTTTTGGGGGTGTCACCATTGTAGCAAGCAGTGCCTTTGTTCCCACAAAGGCTCGAAACTGCGGTTCCCGGCGTTGCCGGAAACCGCAGTTTCTGCTTGTTGGGGCCGTACCCCAAACCCTGTGAACAGCCCCGTTGCCGGGGCTGGCTGCGCGTTCGTTTCACGAACGCTGTTGTTCCTGCTACGCAGGAACAGGCGGGGCTTTCGCCCCTTGGAGAGCCGGAGAAGCGTCAGACACGGCCTTGCTGGAAAAAGAAAAACGGGGCTGGTCTGTACCTCTTGCCGCTACCGGATTGCGGCAAGGCTCGCAAGCGACTGTCTGGACAATTCCCAAATCTCGTCCAGGCGGTTCTGTAAATCTTCAATGTCCGCAGCATAGATGCTCCCGGTTTCGTTCGCCCGTTTAGCGTACTGGTTCAGATTATCGGAGCATCGCCGGAGCATGACAGTAAGCTGGCGCACATCCTTCAGGTCCAGCCGGATACAAATTCCGTCCAGCGCCATCTTGCGGACATAGGCGCTCATAGTCAGAATTCCGGCGTCCTCCATTTTGAGTTTTATCCGCTCCTTGTCCTCCGGCGAGATGCGGATTTTCAGTTCTTCGGTTCGGTTGCTCATTGCTTTTTGGCTCCTCCCCTCGCAAATAAAATCAAGCCGTTTTTGATTTCCGACATCGTGCCACAAATCAGATTTTCAAAAAATGGCCGGACACAGGAGGCAGATTCCCATGTCCGGCACATATTCCGTGTTTCTGTTACGGTTAGTGGTGGTGACATATTTTGACACCACCAACAGCCGTAACGCATTTCATTCTAACCGTTACAGATAATCAAGTGGTACTTTTGACCACTTGATTATTCGTAACACCATGCGTAAATTCGTTACGATTGAGGTAAGGGGTCAATTTGACCACTCACCTTATCCGTAACGCTCTGGCGATACGCCCGCTGGCGGCAGGCATTGGAGCAATAGACCGCATCCGACCGTTTGGGTGTAAAGTTTTTTCCGCAGGCCTTGCAAATCCGGTTTTGCCGTTTTTCCAATCGCCGCTGCTTCAAATCCTTCTGATAACCCCGGTTCCCGCACAGGCCATAATAGCAGTATTTCTTGGTTTCAATCAATGTGTAGAAATCCCGCCCACAGCCCTTACAGACGATTTTCCGTACAGCGGAATTTGGTCTTATCCCGGCGAGTTTTTCTTCATACCATAGCTTCAGCGTTTCCTGATTTCCGTATTCCCAGTCACAGTTCCACATGGGATTTGTCCCTCCTTTCACGGAACGGGGCGGGCCAAAAATATCTGACCCGCCCCATCCCGTGTTTATACGGCTTCTGCTTCCGCCCTCTTCTGCCGATACCGCATTTTGCTATGGACCTTCCTCTGGCAAGCCTCACAGCAGTATTTCACATCGTTTCTGGTCGTGGTGAACGCCTTCCCGCAGTTTCCGCAGACGCATTCACGGCTCCTGCTTGCCGCCGCCTCCTGCCGATAGAATTTCGCCCGGCAGTTCGGGCCGCAGAACAGAGTGTTCGACCTCGTGGATTCAAATTCTTCTCCACAGCATTTGCAGACCAGCTTGAACGGCTGGCCGACAGCGTGTTCGCCAGCCTTGATCATCTGATAGCGTTCCCGGCTCTTGACACGATGCCGGTGCAGGGAAGCCTGTCTCTTTTCTTCCTCCGGCGTCAGCTCCGGGGCCGGGAGGTCAAACCGCCCGATAAACTTCAAGTAGATGTCCACTTCCTGCGTCCTGTCGCCGTCTACCTTTTCTGGAGCGTGGACGATGATCTTCTCGATAAACTCGTTTATCATCGGCGTAGTCAGTTCCGAAAAGTCCGTGTACTTCTTTGCCAGGGCGAGGAAGCGTTCCACATTGGCGGTGTCCTGCTCGAAGCTGTCCAGCGCCACTTCCGCTTCTGTGACAGACTGCCGGAGCGTTGCCTGTTCCTGCTCATACCCGGCAAGGAGGGTGTCAAAGCGTTCCTCGCCAATGCGCCCCACCGCGTAGGATTCATACAGCTTCTTGATGATGGTGTCCAGTTCCTCACAGCGTCGCCTGTCCTTGCCCAGCTTGCGTTTCAGTTCCTTCGCCGCCTGCGCCTGCCGGACTTCGGACGCCGCCCGCACCTTCTGGATAAACTCTGTTTCATTGGAAATGGCGTAGGCGCTTGCAGAGCGGATGGTTTCCAGGATGAGCGTCCGTAGCGCCTTGGTAGAGATGTGGTGATTACTGCAAGCACTGTCGTGAGATTGTCGGGCCAGGGTGTAGGTGGAGCAGTCGAACCAGTCCGACGGATAGGGCTTGGCGGCGTTTCCCCGTGAGCGGTGATTATACAGCTTTGCGCCGCAGTCGGCGCAGTAGAGCAGCCCGGTCAGGGGATTGGCCTCGCCGATGGTATCGTAGCGGCGGGGCGTCTTTCGCAGCTTCTGGGCAAGCTCCCAAGTCTCTTTATCCACGATGGCCCCGTGGGTATTTTCAAAAATCAGCCAGTCCTCCGGGGCGTGGACAACGGCACGTTTGTCCTTGTAGGATTCCTTGTGGGTGCGGAAGTTGACCGTATGGCCCATATACTCCGGCTTAGATAGGATCTGCCCCACCGCAAAGCCGTTCCAGTTATAAGGACGGGAGATGTCCTCCTTGCTTTTCCATACGCCCCGGCCCTGTCTGGCAAAATAGACGGCGGGTGTTTCGATTTTTTCCTCACAGAGCATCGTGGCGATCTCATAGGGGCCGTGGCCCTCGATGGTAAGCTGAAAGATGCGCCGCACAACAGCGGCGGCCTCCTCATCGATCAGCCAGTGGTATTTGTCGTTGGGGTCTTTCTTGTAGCCGTAAATGGCGCAGTTGGTGGTGGGCTTGCCGGACTCGCCCTTGACCCGGATGGCGGTGCGCTGCTTGCGGCTCAGGTCCCGCAGATACCACTCACTCATGATGTTGACAAAGGGAGCGAACTCGCTGGAACTGGGATCATCGCTGTCGATGCTGTTGCCGATGGCGATGAAGCGCACCCCGAATTTGCGAAAGAGGACTTCCGTATAAAAACCGGTTTGCAGATAATCTCTCCCGATTCTGCTCATGTCCTTTGTGAGTACCAGAGCCACTTTCCCGGCCTCAATGTCGGCCACCAGCTGCTTCCATGCCGGCCGGTCGAAGTTGCCGCCCGACCATCCGTCATCGGTGTAATGGACGATATTGGAGAAGCTGTGCTGGGCAGCATAGCCCTCCAGGTATTTTTTCTGATTTACGATTGAATTACTGTCCCCAGCGGATTCATCGTCACGAGAGAGCCTCTCGTATAAAGCTGTTATCTTTTCTTCAGCCTGTCTTGCGCTCATAATGCGCTCCTTCCAAACTGACGGCTCATTTGTGGTGCATCCATCATACCACGTTCTTTGCCGTTTTGCAGCCCCTCATTGCAGATCATCCGCAAAATTTTTTCTTCCATCGTCTCGCTGCCGTTGTCGGAAAAGACCACCTTCACCTTGTAGGTGGTGGAGCCGATGCGCCGGGTCATATACTGGCAGTTTTGGCTTTCGTTGTTTTTCGTCATGGTGTCCTTTCTCATATCATTGAAACTCAAAAACAGAAATTTCTGATATGGGAAGCCGTTTCCCCGAAGCAGTTCCTGACAGGCAAATCCCTTTGTTGGTGCTGTGCCGTTGTGTCTCACCCTCGGTACGCTCGCTTTCGGTCATGGCATACTTCACCGGGTGATAGCTGCTTGGACGGTCGTTCAGTTGTCAATCACACCACCTTTCTGCTTCTGGATTTTTGGTTATGTATGAGAAAGGAAAAGCAGATACAAAAAACCGCCCGCGGACGCTCTCCGCAGTCGGTTATGTATCTGCCAAATGAAATATGTGTATTATATAGACATTAGATATTCAGTTCAAATATGAACTTATTATAATCAAAACATCCGTTCTTGTCAAGCCCTGCCGAAGAAAATTTTTGAGGAAGGCGGCGGATAGGCGGTCAGCGATGGTACAAATGCAAAAGAAAAACTCCCGCAAGGTCCCGCCCATAGGGGGAGCCTTGCGGAAGCCTGTACGCTTTTGCGCTGGTGCAAATGCCGGGTGAAAGTCATGCATAAATCAGTTCTCGCTTGATACTTTCCTCGGCGCGGTTCACAATACTGTTCATGGCCTTGATCCACTCCCACTGCGACCGGCGCTTCAAATCCTCGGTCACACCCTCGGCGGCGGCCATCTGCCTGATGATAAGCCGATGACGGTTCTGCGCCTGCTCGTTGAGGTCGGCAAGGTAGGTGTGCAGCTTGCCCGTCAAAATCAGGTGGTTGAGCAGAAGCGGGTTTGTTTCCTCCAGATACGCCCGGTGCATCCGCCCCCATTTCCCGATGGAACGGTCATCGTCCTCCGGCAGTTCGACAGCCGGGATGTAGTAGTCTCCGTCAAGGACATAATCAAGGCCATTCGCCTCGTCATGTATCCTTGGTTCCAGTTTGTCCATAGCGTTTCCCTCCGTCATTTCAGATGTTATCAGTAGCGGTTACCGATAATGCGATACAGGTCTTTATCTCCTTTCCTACAACCGCAAATCTTATTCACCACAAATGAGCCGCAGTCATATGTATTTGGTGGCAGAAACCACCCTCTACATATTAACTCTCAGAAGCGGATTTTGGAGGACTACGCAAGAAAGAACGGCTTTACCAATATCCGGCATTTTACTGATGACGGAATCCGGGGAACTACGTTCAAGCGTCCGGGGCTTGACGCTATGC
>NZ_QWKI01000295.1 GCF_009911645.1 Pseudoflavonifractor sp. 60 | reverse complement strand
CGTTTTATCGCCGCCAATGACAACCTTGACACCGCCAACGGCTTTGATATTATGTCTATCTTCCGTGACGTGATAAATGAGTGGTATGTTGCCGACACCAGCCGCAAAATCAAGACCGTTTTCAAATCCAGAATGGAAAAGGGCTTGCGCTGCTCTGGTAGTGTCTGCTATGGCTACCGCGCTTCCAAAGAGGAAAAAGGCGAATG
>NZ_QWKI01000294.1 GCF_009911645.1 Pseudoflavonifractor sp. 60 | reverse complement strand
GATACGACTCTCGCCCTTTTTCTTCCATGTATCCTATCTTACCACCGTTTTATCCGCTTGTGAATACAGTTTCTAAAACCATACGCCTGCATTACGGCCCGGTCATTGTTCTGGTGGGCACGGCGCAACTCTACCGGCATGGTCGTTTCATCGTAGAGATCGGCAAGGCTGGCATCCGGGTACAGAGCGCGGGCATCCAGGATGGCCCGGGCGGTCTGCTCGATTTTTGCTTTTTGGGCGTCGGTAGGCGTGGGCCAGGGGAAGTTGTTGTAAACATCATTGACTGTATAACTGTAATCGCTCTTTAAGCGACAACAAATAGTTCGCATCCATGCCATATGGACATTAGACTCCAAAATTCCAAAATGGTAAAGAGTGCCTGCTGGCATAATTCTAACCTTATCGCTACACAATACACCGTCATCCATATACCCCATTGGGATATACCGCCTCCGCTCAGAGGAAACTTGCGGAATAACAATGTATGACCCTGTTGGCATATTGGTGACATGAAAACTTGCAGGTGTATCTGCAAGTTTCACTGTACCAGGGCTTTTGCTTTTTAGCCGATATTCTCTTACTGCCTCAATTCGTTTTACGCACTCCGGCATTTTCCTGAGTTCATTAGGGGGACAATTCCGCAAGTAAAGGCAATATCGAGGTTTACGATTGATAAATTCATAAGCTCCGTACCATGGATGAAAATATTGTGCGGCGGAAGGCTCTTTTTCTAAAAAAGCGATCATCTCATCCTGTTCAAAAAGATAGAAACCTCCATCAATGGGCTTGTTTCCAATACCAATTTGTGGAACATCACAAAGCGGTTTATTACGACTCCCAACAAAAATATTTTCTGCATCCACAAGGTATCCGTTGATATTCTGTACTACCTGAGGCCTATCTGCCGAAAATAGTATTTTGGGCTGCGAATTGGGCGCTGTACTAAAACCTACAATGACACAATGAACATGAGCCTTGATTTTGGCCTCGCTGTCCCAGCGAAAAGTTCGGTGGGCAAAGTCGATATGTACGCCAGCCTCAAAAAGCGGTTTCCAGAGGTTTGCAACAGCCTCACCCTGGGTCACGGAATTGGTGGACACCAAAGCAGAACGGATAGACGTTCCGGCCATTAAGTCAGCAGCTTTCTTATACCAGCAGGAAACATAGTCCAGATTGCCAGCGTTCTTCCAGCCAGGGAAGATGGTATTTACATCGGCTTTCTGTTCTGCGCCCATCATGCGAGCGCCAACAAAGGGAGGATTACCCATAATGTAGTTCAGCTCATATTGGGGAACAACGCTCTCCCAGTCTATCCGCAGGGCATTTCCCTCGGTGATGTTGGCGTAGGATTTCAGCGGCAGGAAGTCCAAGGTCATGTGTACTACATCCTCGGTTTCCTTCATCATCTGGCTTTCCGCGATCCATAGGGCAGTCTTAGCCACGGTCACGGCAAAGTCGTTGATCTCAATGCCGTAAAACTGTCCAATAGAAACTTGAATGGGATTGCCCATATCCAGCATGATTTGGCCCTTATGCAGCAGGGAGATTGTTTCATTCTCCAGCCGCCGCAAAGAAATATAGGTTTCGGTGAGGAAGTTCCCGGAGCCGCAGGCCGGGTCAAGGAATTTCAGTTCGGCAAGTTTCCGCTGAAAAGCCTCCAGCTTTGCCTTGCGGGTGCGTTCCACTGTGACCGCCGCGATTTCCTCAAACTCCGCTTTCAGCCCATCCAGAAACAGCGGGTCAATGAGTTTATGGATATTCTCAATGCTGGTGTAGTGCATCCCGCCAGAGCGCCGTGTTTCTGGATTAAGGGTGCTCTCAAAGACGGCCCCAAAAATGGTGGGGCTGATATCACTCCAGTCGAAGTCCTCGCTGGCCCGGCGCAAGATCAGGTCAATGACTTCATCGCCCAGACGGGGTATCTCAATGTCCTCGTCAGCGAACAGACCGCCGTTCACATAAGGGAACGCTGCCAAGTCATCATCCAGATATTTGTCCCGCTGTCCAATGTCCTGGTCGAGGACATGGAACAGGTTGATTAACGCCCTCCGAACTTCTGTTCGGTGATGCTCCAAGTAATCGTGGAACATACTCTTGCTGCCGAAGATACCGGCGTCCTCGGCGTAGAGGCAGAACACCAGCCGGACACACAGCTTGTTGAGGCTTTTCAGCGTTTCCGGGTCGCTGGGGTCCTTGTACTGCTTCAAAAGGGCATCATAAAGCACCCCCACCAGTTCACCGGCCTGGAGGGAAACCTCCATCTCCTTTTTGATATGCTCCTTGCCAGTGTCCACCAGAAAGTCCAGCCGATGAAATTCCTTTTCGAGGTCAACGAGGGCAAGAATCTCCGGTTCTTCATTGGGCCGGTTCATGTCGTGGATTTGAAATTCCCGGAAGTTACATACGACGATCCAACGAGGCTGCTCTGGATTAGGCAGGAAACCGCCATACCGCCGTCCCTGCTGGAATGGCGTGAGCATAGCGCCATCAGACTGGCGCTCTCCCTTTTTTAGGTCGATCTTCATCCCCTTTTGCTCGATCAGCGTTCGGGTAGCAGGGATATAGCCATCAATGTATTTTGTGGTAGTCGTGCCGTCATTGTTCACGACATCCACCCGCTTTTCAAACTCAATAATTTCCGTGGGCTGTTCTATACCATAGACATTTTGGAGAAGGGCAATCCAAAAACGCTGTGTTTCCTGTTTTTCATCGCCCCGGCCCTTCCAGTCTGCCACAAATTTAGCGGCGGCGGTACGCCGTTCTGCATCTGTCATAGCTCTGTCCTCCACATTTTGGCTGTCTCTATCATACCACAGACCAATAGCTATGAGCAAGGGCAAAACGGCAGTTTTCAAAACCGGCAAGCAGGGCAAAGCGGTACCCACTTTGCAAACTGGCAAGCAGGGCATGTGTGGCCACACGCCTGCTTGCCGCTTGTTGGGGCCAGCCCCAAACCCCGAACGCACAATAAATTGTGCGGCTGCGCGTCCCCCTGGCGGGACGCTTTTTATCAAGGAAATTCAAATATAGAGTTGACAAAATCCCTTTTCTGAATTATAATATGTTTATCAACTTCAAGGGGAGGGTAAAGATGGTCTTAGTTGGACAGCGGCTTAAATTTTTACGAGAGAAAGCTCATTTGACACAGGCAAAAATGGCAGAACTGCTGGGAGCGAGTCAACCTGCGGTCAATCGTTATGAGCATGGGCAGACGGCAGCGCCATTCTCAGTTTTGCGGGGCTACGCAGATTATTTCGATGTATCGTTGGATTACATTTTCGGACGGTGCGATGAACCGCAGGGTAAGCTATACAAATACAGGCCCGATCTTACCAGCGACCCAGAAATGCAGAAGTTCGTGGAGATGTGCTTTGACCCTGGGTCGGCCATGAACGAAAGATTGAAGCAGACGGTCTTTGAAATGCTGGGGGAGGCGAGAGGATGAAAGCAGTGATTTACGCCCGATATTCCAGCGACAATCAACGAGAAGAAAGCATCGAGGGCCAAATCCGAGAGTGTACTGCCTTTGCTGAGAAGAACGGTATCACCATCCTACGTCATTACATTGACCGAGCCTTCTCCGCTAAAACCGACAACCGCCCAGAGTTTCAGAATATGATTAAAGACAGCGGCAAGCGGCTGTTTGACATGGTGATCGTCTGGAAGCTGGACAGGTTCGCCCGGAACCGCTACGACAGTGCCAGATACAAGGCAACGCTGAAAAAGAACGGTGTCAAGGTAGTGTCCGCTACTGAGGTCATTTCTGACGGAGCGGAGGGCATCATTCTGGAAGGCTACGCCGAATATTACTCCGCCGATTTATCCGAAAAGGTAGTCCGGGGCATGACAGAAAACGCCCTGAAATCCAAGTACAACGGCGGGACGTTGCCCATCGGGTATATGATCGACAGCGAGCAGTATTTCCAGCTTGACCCGCTGACCGCACCCTTTGTGTTGGAGGCGTTCAAGCAGTACGCCGAGGGCGCGACCATGAAAGAAATCCGTGACTACCTGAATGAACGCGGCATGAAAAACACAAGAGGTCAGCCCTTAACCTACAACAGTATCCATCATCTCCTGCACAACCGCCGCTACATCGGGGAGTACAGTTACCGGGACATCATCGTGCCGGATGGCATCCCCGCCATTGTTCCCCAAGAGCTTTTTGAGCGAGTACAGGAACGGCTGGCAAAGAACAAAAAAGCTCCTGCCCGGCACAAGGCGGAGGAAGATTATCTGCTGACGACCAAGCTGTTCTGCGGTTACTGCGGGGCTTACCTCTGCGGCGAGAGCGGCACCAGCCACACGGGGAACACCCACCGCTATTACAAATGCGTGTCCGTTAAAAAGAAACGGACGGACTGTCACAAGAAGTCCGTCAAGAAGGATTGGATCGAGGATTTGGTAGTCAGCGAAACCATGAAGATGGTGATGGACGATAACGCCATCGAAGCCATTGTCGCTATGCTCATGGAATTACAGGAGCAGGAGAATGTCAACCTTCCTTTGTACGAGCGACAGCTTCGGGAGGCAGATCTGGGCATCCAGAATTTGCTCAACGCTATTCAGCAGGGCATCCTCACCAAGTCCACGAAGGGGCGTCTGGAAGAACTGGAGGCCACGAAAGAAGAACTGGAAACAAAGATCGCCTGTGAGAAACTGGCGAAACCCAAGATCAGCGCCGAGTTTATGACCTTCTGGCTCCACCGCTTCCGCAAGCTGGATGTGCGGCAGAAATCTCATCGGAAGATGTTGATTGATACGTTCGTCAACGCGATTTTCCTCTATGATGACAAGATGGTAATAACCTTCAACTACAAGGAAGGGACGGACACGATTACATTTGACGACCTCAAAGCCTCCTCAGTGATGGAAAAATCCGGTTCGGATATGGATTGCTTAACTGCACCATTGGACTACGGCGAGTTTTCGCCGTAGTCTTTTTTATCCCGGGGAGGCTCCTGAAAGGTGACTGGCAGAAAGGGCAGAGCTATGTGGAACTACAGCCCCATATTCCGCAAATCGGTACGCAGAGTCGCCGGCAAAGAAAAATAGAGTGCTGGCGACCCTGACGAACGCGCCAACACTCTATTTACCACACCAAGAAGGAGCGGCAACACTGATTATGCCACGACTTCTGGTGAAAATCAAGTGAGAAAATTTGTCACTTTAATTCGTAAAGTATCTTTTGTAGGGTGGGACGACCCTAGTCTGCTGTTTTATGGCCCTGCTTCGCAGAGCTCA
>NZ_QWKI01000293.1 GCF_009911645.1 Pseudoflavonifractor sp. 60 | reverse complement strand
TTTATTTCGCTCATCCTCTAAGCCACGTCCTCCATCTCCTGGATGCTCAGCGTCCCATTGGCCAGCACAGTGGCCTGTACCGTCTTGCCGTCCCGCAGGCGGGCCCGAAAGACGTCCTCCGTCTCCTGCACCACCTGGCAGACCTGGCCGGGCCCGAAGCGCCGGAGCAACTCACGCACCACCTGGCCACCGCTGACCAGGGAACTCTTTGCCGTTTTGTACATAGGAATGTCTCCTTTCCTCTTGTCTGCCGCCAGAGATTGTGGTATCATAGTCCTGCGGCCGATGATTGATAGCTACCGGTTCGTTTGCCCTGTCAGGTCTGGTACACCTGATGGGGCATTTTTGTTGCTGTCAATCACACCTCCCTCCTTACAGTCTGGTTGTTCTCATAGATCGGGCCTGTGCCAGTCCAGGTGTATTCGCAGTCCGGGCCGTACACACCATTGAGCTTATGTGTGGCTTCCTCATTGGTAGCCGCCCACACAATGAGGCTGAGCTTTTCCCCGGTGGCCTTATGCCGCAGGCCCACGTCCCATTTGTACTCAGTCACGATTTACACCTCCTTGTGTCAATCCTCCGGATACCTCCCACGGCGGGGGCTGCCTCCTCGGTGGGCCGGGCCGTCCCCAGCCGCATGAGATCCAAAACATCGTCCAGGTTAATGAGCGCTTTGCGCCCGGCCCATACCACGGGGACAGTGCCATCCTTCGCCAGCTTGCGGATATGGAACTCTGTCACCTCTGTATCAGGGTCAAGCGCCTTGATCTCCGCGACAATCTTTGCCGCCGTCCGCATCCGCGGAATGCTCTTGGTGCCGTCCATCGTTTTGCCTCCTTTTCCGCTTGTCAGCCAGCAGGAGGATGTGATATAATCCACCTGTGGCCTTTTTGTTAGTTTTTATTGGGTCGCTAGCCCTGTCAGGTGTCGTTACCATCTGGCGGGGCATTTTTATTCACAGAAAATCCTCCAGGTTTACAAAGGTCCTCTCAACTCTCAGATTAAAAGAAGGCTTGTCCTGACGAAGTTCCTCCACCTTGGGGATATTAAAGCCGCCTTTCTCCAGAAAGCCCAGCACATAGGGCAATCGTTCGTTCCGGCAGTCAGAAGCCAGCCGAGCCGCCGTGATGTAGTCATCTGTGGTAAGGGCCCGATGCTCCACAGGGGCAGGAGTGGCGGGCTGCTGTTTGCTCTGAGGAAGGAAAGCCGCCGCCAGTACATCTTTGGCCTTGAGTTGGTATTGCTCCAGCCTCGCCGCCAGTTCCGGGGTCTCGCGCTCCATCCTTGGCGTGATGGCGATTTTCGCCAGCCAGAGGGGAACGTAGTCCAGCTTGAGGCAGAGAGTCCGCTGAGTACCTCCCTTGGTAGGGAGGATCAAATTTGATCCCCCTTTGGAGAGAACCGTATCCTCTTGGATGTTGGCAATCTGCCGTTTCCGCTGGCCCTCGCTAAAGCCGATGCCATCGCACATCCAGCGGACACCCGCCCAAATCTGCCCGTCGTTGTCACGGGCTGCCATGAGTTCCGTGCCCATGAAGGGCACCTTTCTTACTTCGAGTTCGTTCATTGTCTTGCCCCTTTCTAATTATTAGCTTCGACGATTTCCTCCGGGTCCACGCCTAATGCCATAGCAATACAGCCCACGGTTTTAGGCAGAACTTCCTCGCCCTGGCGAATACGGGTCAGCGTCTGTTGCGATACATTTTTCTCCCTACGCAAGTCCCGCATATTCAAGCACCGACGAGCAAGGGCCAAGTCCAATTTCTGATTGTCGATTTTCACGCACATTCACCCCCTTTTCGTGCCTTATAGGCACACTATACTATATCATCCCGTGCCTGTCAAGCACTTTTTCATTTTCGCTTGACATTTTTGTGCTTTTAAGTTACATTTGTTTTAGGAGGTGACTATTTTGGACTTTACTGGAATACGCAAGGCACGAAAAAAGGCCGGAATTACGCAAGATGGTCTTGCATCTCTTCTAGGAATCAATCGTGCAACCGTGTCGAAATATGAGAGCGGGCAAATTGAGCCATCCCTCTCACAATTAGGCAAAATTGCAAAGACGCTAGGTACTACGGTCTCTGAAATGATGGGTCCCGATTGGGACGGCTGGAGCAGGCTAGATACCTCGGATGCCTTTTCAACAGAAAAAGCGCCCACCCCGGAGGGTGAGCGCAAACCGCTCCCAAAAGATATAGAAACCATCGACTTCTCCAAATATCACAAAATTCCCATCCTGGGGCGCATCTCCGCTGGGCTTCCTTTGTACGCAGATGAGCATATAGAGGGCTATACCATCACCGACCTAAACGGCGGCGCAGAATACTTTGGCCTGCGGATACACGGGGACAGCATGAACGCCCTGCGTATCAATGAGGGTGATATCATCATTGTGCGCCGCCAGGAAGATGTAGAGCAAGGGGAAATCGCTGTTGTGTTGGTAGACGAGGAGGACGCCACAGTGAAGCGGTTCTATTCGTCCGACACCACCGTTACCCTCATGCCCCAGTCCACCAATCCAAAGCACAAGCCCCAGATATATGACCTCAATAGGACTGCGATCCGTGTTTTGGGCAAGGTTGTTAAAGTTGAGTTTACGCTATAAACAAAAACCGCCCCCAGTGTTGGTAGCACTAGGAGCGGCTAAAGGAGCAACAAACTTTCCAAGGCCTGTTGCTCCTCTATTTTATCATAGAAATGGAGGAATTTCAATGGCAACCATCCAAAAACAGGGAAAAGGTTATAAAATCACGGTTTCGCAAGGGTACAGCTACAACGGCAAGCGGCTCCGTCAGTATATGACGTGGGTACCGGAACCGGGGATGTCTGAGCGGCAGATCAAGAAGGAACTGGAGCGGCAAGCCGTTCTGTTTGAGGAGAAGGTTTTGAGCGGGGCCACCTCCAACGGCAACATGCGCTTTGCCGACTTTGCGGAGAAGTTCATGACAGAGTATGCCCAGCTGTACCTCAAGCCGAAAACCATAGCCACCTACACGGCGCACCTTCAGCGCATCAACCAGGCCCTCGGCCATATCCGGCTCTGTGACCTCCGTACCGGCCACATCAACAGCTTTTACCAAAACCTCCAGGAGAAGGGGATCCGCAACCGCACCACCGCCCTTTGCAAAATTGACCTACGGGAGCGGATTGGGACGCAGCGCGGAGCTCTGACCGCTTTTGCCGACCGCGCCGGCGTCAGCCGGGCCACCGTCAAGCAGGCCATAGACGGCAAGCCCATCAACCGAGAATCCGCTGACGCTATCGCCCTGGCCGTGGGGATGAAGACCGGCAGGGCCTTTACCCTCACCACCCACGGAGAACCGCTGGCCCCGGCAAGTGTAATCTCCTACCACCGTACCCTCTCCTCCGTCCTCTCCCGGGCGGTCAAGTGGGGCTATATTCAAATCAACCCGGCAGACGCAGCGGAAAAGCCCAGCCTGGGCGGCCATGAGGCTGCCTATCTGGAGGAGGACGACGCCCGGCGGCTCCTGGAGTTGTTGCAGGCCGAGCCGGTCAAGTGGCGGGCCCCCATTACCTTTGATCTGCTCTCCGGCCTGCGCCGGGCGGAACTGCTTGGCCTCCGCTGGCAGGACGTAGACTTGGACGGGCATACCATCACCATCCGCCAGACCTCCAACTATCTGCCCGGAAAGGGGGTCTATGTCGGCACACCGAAGACCACCACCTCGGCCCGGCCTCTGCCCATCTCCACCGCGGCTATTATGTTGCTGTTGGAATATAGAGCCTGGCAGGACATTAGGCGGGAGCAGCTGGGGGACGCCTGGGAGGATCAGGACGGGCGGGTGTTCACCACCGACACCGGGGCACCCATGTTCCCCGACAGCCTGACGCAGTGGTTCAGCGGCTTTATTGCCCGGTCTGGTATGCCGAAGGTGACGGTTCACAGCCTGCGGCACACATACGCCTCCCTGATGATTGCCGATGGTGTCCCCCTGGTGGTTGTCTCCCGGCAGCTGGGCCACGCCCAAGCCAGCACTACAGCCAACATCTACGCCCACGCCATAGCCTCCGCCCAAGCTAAAGCCATGCAGACCTTTGACCGATTCAATGACATTGTAGGAACTGAAAAGCCGCCCGAAAAGGGCATGAAAAAAGCGGCTGGGGATTGATTTCCCGGCCGCTCAACTGTGTATTTTGTGATAGACATTTGCCAGATTGGACGCTAAATGGACGCTAAATCCGAAAATCCGGGGCTATCGGAGAAATAAGAAAAGCCTTGTATCCGTTGCGGCACAAGGCTTTTTGTGGAGCTGCTACCCAGATTTGAACTGGGGACCTCATCCTTACCAAGGATGCGCTCTACCGACTGAGCTATAGCAGCAAACATT
>NZ_QWKI01000292.1 GCF_009911645.1 Pseudoflavonifractor sp. 60 | reverse complement strand
GGCGACGCGGAAGGGACTTGAACCCTCGACCTCCGGCGTGACAGGCCGGCGTTCTAACCAACTGAACTACCGCGCCATTTTATTTATAAAGACAGATTACTCTGTAACACACGTGGCAGGGGCAGAAGGAATCGAACCCTCGGCACGCGGTTTTGGAGACCGCTGCTCTACCTGCTGAGCTATACCCCTATATTGCAGATAAAATTGGTGGGCCTTCACGGGCTCGAACCGTGGACCGGCCGCTTATGAGGCAGCTGCTCTAACCTACTGAGCTAAAGGCCCATGGCCGTGACGGGTTATTAGGAAAAACGGCTTGCCGTCATACTAGGCGGCAAGCCGCTCTTGGCGCCACCTGTTGGACTCGAACCAACGACCCTGCGGTTAACAGCCGCATGCTCTACCGACTGAGCTAAGGAGGCATTAAAAAGGGTCCGGCCCAGCGGGCTGGACCCTTTTGTGTTGGCAT
>NZ_QWKI01000291.1 GCF_009911645.1 Pseudoflavonifractor sp. 60 | reverse complement strand
CTCCAGACAAGTATTTTCGGCAGAAGCGAGCTTAACTTCCGTGTTCGGAATGGGAACGGGTGGACCCTCGCCCTAATAAACACCAACTTTACTTTCCTTTGAAAAGAAAGTAAGCAAAGAAAAACTTATTTTTTCTCTCCTTACCGTCTTCTCAACAGTAAGTATTATAACTGACTTTCTCAAAAAGTCAAGAAGAAATTTAATTTGGTGACCCGTACGGGAATCGAACCCATGTTTGCGGCGTGAGAGGCCGCCGTCTTAACCGCTTGACCAACGGGCCATATGGTGCGCCTTCAGGGATTCGAACCCGGGACCCACTGATTAAG
>NZ_QWKI01000290.1 GCF_009911645.1 Pseudoflavonifractor sp. 60 | reverse complement strand
AGGACAAAAAACTTTGAAAAAAGTCGAAAAAAGTTCTTGACAAAGGCTGGGCGGTGTGGTAATATATGAAACCGTTGCGAGAGCGAACGGACATATAGAGCCAGGCCGGTAAGGACGAAAAAAGTTTTAAAAAACTTGAAAAAAGTTCTTGACAAAGGCTGAACGAAGTGCTAAAATGTGAATCCGTTGCGACAGCAGCGACCAGCGAAAGAATCCCGAACGAGAGAACGAAAAAAGTTTTAAAAAACTTGAAAAAGTTCTTGACAAAGGTTCTTGAGTGTGGTAAGATAAAAGCCCGCCGCTGATGAGCGGTGTGCACCTTGTAAATTAAACAACGTGACAAACACGAAGCACCAGAAGGATTGGTTGTTAAGTGAGCTTTGAAAGAAGCTTGTTTGGACAACGTCAATTAAAATTCTTTGAAGCTAAGGTTTAGTTTCAATAAGATTGATTTATTTGGTTTCGGCCATATAGATACCATTTTATTGAGAGTTTGATCCTGGCTCAGGATGAACGCTGGCGGCGTGCTTAACACATGCAAGTCGAACGGAGGACCCCTGAAGGAGTTTTCGGACAACTGAAGGGAATCCTTAGTGGCGGACGGGTGAGTAACGCGTGAGTAACCTGCCTTGGAGTGGGGAATAACAGTTGGAAACAGCTGCTAATACCGCATGATGCAGTTGGGTCGCATGGCTCTGACTGCCAAAGATTTATCGCTCTGAGATGGACTCGCGTCTGATTAGCTAGTTGGCGGGGTAACGGCCCACCAAGGCGACGATCAGTAGCCGGACTGAGAGGTTGGCCGGCCACATTGGGACTGAGACACGGCCCAGACTCCTACGGGAGGCAGCAGTGGGGAATATTGGGCAATGGGCGCAAGCCTGACCCAGCAACGCCGCGTGAAGGAAGAAGGCTTTCGGGTTGTAAACTTCTTTTCTCAGGGACGAAGCAAGTGACGGTACCTGAGGAATAAGCCACGGCTAACTACGTGCCAGCAGCCGCGGTAATACGTAGGTGGCAAGCGTTATCCGGATTTACTGGGTGTAAAGGGCGTGTAGGCGGGAAAGCAAGTCAGATGTGAAAACCACGGGCTCAACCTGTGGCCTGCATTTGAAACTGTTTTTCTTGAGTACTGGAGAGGCAGACGGAATTCCTAGTGTAGCGGTGAAATGCGTAGATATTAGGAGGAACACCAGTGGCGAAGGCGGTCTGCTGGACAGCAACTGACGCTGAGGCGCGAAAGCGTGGGGAGCAAACAGGATTAGATACCCTGGTAGTCCACGCTGTAAACGATGGATACTAGGTGTGGGGGGACTGACCCCCTCCGTGCCGCAGTTAACACAATAAGTATCCCACCTGGGGAGTACGATCGCAAGGTTGAAACTCAAAGGAATTGACGGGGGCCCGCACAAGCGGTGGAGTATGTGGTTTAATTCGAAGCAACGCGAAGAACCTTACCAGGGCTTGACATCCCGATGACCGGTGTAGAGATACACTTTTCTCTTCGGAGACATCGGTGACAGGTGGTGCATGGTTGTCGTCAGCTCGTGTCGTGAGATGTTGGGTTAAGTCCCGCAACGAGCGCAACCCTTATTGTTAGTTGCTACGCAAGAGCACTCTAGCGAGACTGCCGTTGACAAAACGGAGGAAGGTGGGGACGACGTCAAATCATCATGCCCCTTATGTCCTGGGCCACACACGTACTACAATGGTGGTTAACAGAGGGAGGCAAAACCGCGAGGTGGAGCAAATCCCTAAAAGCCATCCCAGTTCGGATCGCAGGCTGCAACCCGCCTGCGTGAAGTTGGAATCGCTAGTAATCGCGGATCAGCATGCCGCGGTGAATACGTTCCCGGGCCTTGTACACACCGCCCGTCACACCATGAGAGTCGGGAACACCCGAAGTCCGTAGCCTAACTTTAACGAGGGGGCGCGGCCGAAGGTGGGTTCGATAATTGGGGTGAAGTCGTAACAAGGTAGCCGTATCGGAAGGTGCGGCTGGATCACCTCCTTTCTAAGGAGACCTCTGGCAGATTAGATTCTGTCAGTAACATTCCTAGGTCAGCTTTCGGTGAAAGAATGGGAGTCACGTTGTTTAATTTAGAGGGCGCACACCGTGTACCCCTGAGACGGGCCCATAGCTCAGCTGGCTAGAGCGCACGACTGATAATCGTGAGGTCGGTGGTTCGAGTCCACTTGGGCCCACCACCTGCAAAGGAGATGGGGGTTTAGCTCAGTTGGTAGAGCACCTGCTTTGCAAGCAGGGGGTCACCGGTTCGAATCCGATAACCTCCACCAGCGAGATCGGATTGAAGTGTTTGGGCAAGCGTCTAAGCATTTCAATCTGACCTTGAAGAAGGTTGGAACCTGCACCTTGAAAACTGAATAGTGAAGCAAGCAAGAAATTGCGAGCAAGCAACAGAGAGGTAACAGAGTTATAATTGTGGAACTTTAAGAAATAGGGTAACACAAATACTACAATGAACCAAATCTGAGGCCTGCATAATTCTTGTGAGAACCAATGTCTCTGAAAAGAGAAATAGGTCAAGCTATAAAGAGCGCAAGGGGAATGCCTTGGCATCAAGAGCCGAAGAAGGACGTGACAAGCTGCGATAAGCCGTGGGGAGCCGCACATAGGCGTTATATCCACGGATTTCCGAATGGGGAAACCCGGCAGAGCAATACTCTGTCAGCCTGCGTTGAATCAAATAGGCGTAGGTGGGGAACCGCCTGAACTGAAACATCTAAGTAGGGCGAGGAAGAGAAATCAACAGAGATTCCGCTAGTAGTGGCGAGCGAACGCGGAAGAGGGCAAACCAGAGGATTTATCCTCTGGGGTTGTGGACTGACAGAACGGAGTGATAGGCTAGGCGAACGGCATGGGAAGGTCGGCCAAAGCGGGTGAGAGCCCCGTAGCCGAAAGCTGAGTTACTTTAGTCAGGATCCAGAGTACCGCAGGACACGTGAAACCCTGTGGGAAACTGGGGGGACCACCCTCCAACCCTAAATACTACTTGATGACCGATAGAGGAGCAGTACCGTGAGGGAAAGGTGAAAAGGACCCCGGGAGGGGAGTGAAATAGAACCTGAAACCTTGTGCTTACAAGCACTCAGAGCACGTTAAAGTGTAATGAGGTACTTTTTGTAGAACGGTCCGGCGAGTTATTGTACGCGGCAAGCTTAAGGTGTTAAGCACTGGAGGCGAAGGGAGACCGAGTCTGAACAGGGCGATTTAGTCGTGTGCAATAGACCCGAAACCAGGTGACCTATCCATGGGCAGGTTGAAGTGGAGGTAAAACTCCATGGAGGACCGAACCGACCCCCGTTGCAATGGTGGCGGATGACCTGTGGATAGCGGAGAAATTCTAATCGAACTTGGAGATAGCTGGTTCTCCCCGAAATAGCTTTAGGGCTAGCGTTGATTTAGATTACCGGAGGTAAAGCACTGAATGGGCTAGGGGCTGATAAAGTTACTGAACCCTATCAAACTCTGAATGCCGGCTAATTGATGATCAGCAGTCAGACTACGTGAGATAAGTCTCGTGGTCAAAAGGGAAACAGCCCAGACCCACAGCTAAGGTCCCTAATATACGCTAAGTGGAAAACGATGTGGAGTTGCGAAAACAACCAGGATGTTGGCTTAGAAGCAGCCACTCATTAAAAGAGTGCGTAATAGCTCACTGGTCGAGTGACTCTGCGCGGAAAATGTAACGGGGCTAAGCGTATAACCGAAGCTTGGGATGCAGCAATGCGTGGTAGGGGAGCGTCGAATGAGGGGTGAAGTCATAGCGGAAGCAGTGGTGGACTTCATTCGAGTGAGAATGCCGGAATGAGTAGCGAGAATTATGTGGGAATCATAATGGCCGAAAATCTAAGGTTTCTTGGGGAAGGTTCGTCCGCCCAAGGTAAGCCGGGAGCTAAGGCGAGGCCGAGAGGCGTAGTCGATGCACATACGGTTGAAATTCCGTAGCCACCGAAACTTAAACTAGAGGGACACTTGGAGCTAGCTGGACCCGGGCGTTGGTTGACCCGGGCGAAAGGGACCGAAATTAAGTAGGGAAGCCAGTGAATGACGAGGCGAGAAAAGCTCTAGGGAATGCTAAGGTGCCCGTACCGCAAACCGACACAGGTAGATGAGGAGAGGATCCTAAGGCCAACGGGAGAAGGGTTGTTAAGGAACTCGGCAAAATTACCCCGTAACTTCGGGATAAGGGGAGCCCCTGAAATGGGGGCCGCAGAGAATAGGCCCAAGCGACTGTTTACCAAAAACACAGGTCTATGCTAAATCGAAAGATGACGTATATGGGCTGACGCCTGCCCGGTGCTGGAAGGTTAAGAGGAGGGCTTAGCGCAAGCGAAGGTCTGAATTGAAGCCCCAGTAAACGGCGGCCGTAACTATAACGGTCCTAAGGTAGCGAAATTCCTTGTCAGGTAAGTTCTGACCCGCACGAATGGCGTAACGATTTGGGCGCTGTCTCAACAGCCCACCCGGCGAAATTGTAGTACCGGTGAAGATGCCGGTTACCCGCAACTAGACGGAAAGACCCCATGGAGCTTTACTGTAGCTTAATACTGAGGATTGGTAATTGATGTACAGGATAGGTGGGAGGCTTAGAAGCCGGGGCGTCAGCTCAGGTGGAGCCACCCTTGGGATACCACCCTTCAATTACTGGTTTTCTAACCTGCGGCCATGAATCTGGTCGGGGGACACTGTTAGGTGGGCAGTTTGACTGGGGCGGTCGCCTCCTAAAAGGTAACGGAGGCGCTCAAAGGTTCGTTCAGCACGGACGGAAATCGTGCAGTGAGTGTAAACGCATAAACGAGCCTAACTGCGAGGCCGACGGGCCGAGCAGTAACGAAAGTTGGAGTTAGTGATCCGGCGGTATGCAAGTGGAAGTGCCGTCGCTCAACGGATAAAAGCTACCCTGGGGATAACAGGCTGATCTCCCCCAAGCGTCCACAGCGACGGGGAGGTTTGGCACCTCGATGTCGGCTCGTCACATCCTGGGGCTGAATTCGGTCCCAAGGGTTCGGCTGTTCGCCGATTAAAGTGGCACGCGAGCTGGGTTCAGAACGTCGTGAGACAGTTCGGTCCCTATCTGTTGCGGGCGTAAGAGATTTGAAGGGAGCTGTCCTTAGTACGAGAGGACCGGGATGGACAGACCTCTGGTGCATCAGTTGTCCTGCCAAGGGCACAGCTGGGTAGCTACGTCTGGACGAGATAAACGCTGAAAGCATCTAAGCGTGAAACTCCCCCTAAGATAAGATCTCTCATCCTTTCAGGAGTAAGGCTCGATGTAGACTATGTCGTTGATAGGTCGGAGGTGGAAGCACTGTAAGGTGTGTAGCTGACCGATACTAATAAGCCGAGGGCTTGACCTACAATTGGTTGTGAGCATGAGAAATGCAGGCGCTTGTAAGTAATGGAGAGTTTGTTTCACTGTTCGGTTTTCAGGGCGCAGGAGGATGCGCAAGAGGAAATGCGCCTTTAGCTCAGTTGGTAGAGCAACTGACTCTTAATCAGTGGGTCCCGGGTTCGAATCCCTGAAGGCGCACCATATGGCCCGTTGGTCAAGCGGTTAAGACGGCGGC
>NZ_QWKI01000289.1 GCF_009911645.1 Pseudoflavonifractor sp. 60 | reverse complement strand
ATTGCCTTTTCCGCCTCCTTCTTCTCTTTTTTCTACTCCCTTGAGGAAAAGGTGTCAACTTTTTTTATACCACATCAGTTTTATCGCTGGCGTTATAACCCAAGGAGACCAATTTGTCATAGTTTTTGAAGTACAGGTAATAGCCGCCGATATTGTGCTGAACATCGTCGATGCGGATACGATAACCGTCATGCCGTACCATAAAGGTATTTAATATCCGTTGGGGATTTGCCATGTACATAGCGTACTCGGGATAAAAATATCCGTTCAGCTGCCGGTCTACGCGAACAGAAATTGTATCCAAAAGCATTTGCAAATCGAAATTTTCAACCGCAATTCCATGCTCCACGGCCCGGTCATATGTTTCAAATGCGGCCATCAGCAGTTCCAGATAGGTGTGATAGGTTGTATCCCGCTCATAAATCACCTTTAGATTGTTTTGGGCGTTGGCCAGAGCGAAAACGTAATAGTCCTGATTGTCCGGGATATGCTTTGTAATTTCGTTCATGCTGTATGCAACCCAATGGTCCTTGTACTGTGTATAGTCCGCGGCAATAAAGTGTGCCACTGCACATTTCGCCGCTTCCAGCCAGCGCGGGTCGCCGGTGAGGCTATACAGGCGGCACAGGGCAAAGGTGGCCTCGCCGTCATAGTAGACGGTACGGTATTCCTCTTTGCGTGTAAAATCACCGTTCAAAACGTGGTAATATTCGCCGGAGGTTTCATCCAGCATAGACAGGATACCTTCTCCCAGGGCACGGCAGACGCCGGCATATCTGTCACTCTGGAATACGTCCATATATTCTGTCAGAGCCACCACTGCAACACCGCAGCCGCCCAGCTTGATCTCATCAGACTTTTCCTCGTAGAGGTAAGCCCGGCCCTGGGAGTCGTAGATCACCTGGTCAAGCATATAGTCGATGGTCCGCTCCATTTTTTCTGCCAGCTCCTCATCCGGGGCCAGCCGGTAGCGGCAAGCCAGCGACCAAAGCGTACTTGCGTGGCGGACAATGTTATAGTTATTGATGTTATTGTCAAAACGGGGATAGATCCCATAAACAAAAGAGCCGTCCTCCTGAATCTGATCTTCCAGAAATGCGGAGGCGTTCATAATAAGCTCCAGCGCATAGTCGGCGTCAACAGTCTCCGCCCGCCGTCCATAGTCCAGGCCGTCTGCTCGCAGCGCCCATACATCCTTATTTTCATCGCAAAGCCAGCCCTTGCATTGAAACAGCGTGTAGGCATTGGGCAGGCCCTCCAGAGACTCCCGCCCCGATTTCTTCAAATAGGTGTTCAAGTAGGAAAAATCCAGTCCGCCGTTGTCATAATCATAGATTTTTGCACCGTTGAGCTCCGCCTCCAGAAGGGCAGTCTCATATCGGGGATCGAAAGCGATACCATAGCGGTAAAACTCGCTGCGTGCCCGCAGGACCTCCTTATTCAGCTCCGAATCGTCCAGGACCCGGGAGGTATAGACCACATCAGCCTTGACCCACACGGGATCATAATTGCTGCCGGTCAAAAACGCCGTCGCCTTTTCATTGGCGGCGCTCCATGCGGAACGCAAATCAGCGCCCGTTCCACAGAATACGCTGGATCGTTCCTCTGTATTGCACAGAGAAAGGAACACAGCGTGTCCAGCCTGCCCGCCTGCGGGACTTTTTCCCAGGTCAGACGGGTTCTCAAAAGCACTGGCCTCCAACAGCGCCAGCTTTTCCTGATAAATTGCCGTGTTGGACGCTGTCTCCCTGCCGCCGCGGACAAAGAAGCACACCGCCGCAACAAGGAGCACCGCCGCCGCACAGAGAGTCAGCAGCTTTTTGGGCTGAAGTTGATTGCTTTTTTCTGGTTTCTTATTCTGTTTACTCATAGTTCCATCTCCATTTCAACCCTTTAATGCAAGGAGTGCGGCCCGGTTGCCCAGGCCGCACTGTGCGTAGGATTCAGGGTATTGGATTACTCGTCGGCATCCTCGCGCTTCTTACCAAAAGACAGATAGATCAGCGCTGCGCCGGAAAGTGCAGTGAGGATCCCCCAGATATGGGAATTGTCTCCGGTTTGAGGCACGTCGGCCAGAGGCACATCCTCTTCCTTGATCTCGGTGGGCTCCTCCTGCTGCTCGATTTCTTCGGGCATATCAACAAGGGGAACATCCTCCTCCTCAATGTCGGTCTGATCCTCGGGCAGCTCGTTCAGAGGCACATTCTCATCAGGGACCTCCACCGGAGGAGTGGTATTGCTGGGTGTGCTGGGGGAGGGAGGCGTCGGCTCAGTGTCTATGTCAGTGTCGGCATCCGCATCGGCGTCGGCATCAGCGTCGGCATCTGCATCAGCATCGGCGTCGGCGTCAGCATCCGCATCAGCGTCGGCATCCGCATCAGCGTCGGCATCTGCATCTGCATCAGCATCGGCGTCGGCATCCGCATCAGCATCGGCATCAGCGTCAGCATCCGCATCGGCGTCGGCGTCTGCGTCAGCATCAGCATCGGCGTCCGCGTCTGCATCTGCATCGGCATCTGCGTCGGCATCTGCATCGGCGTCTGCGTCAGCATCGGCATCCGCATCTGCATCGGCGTCTGCGTCAGCATCAGCATCGGCGTCGGCATCCGCATCAGCGTCAGCATCCGCATCGGCGTCGGCATCGGCGTCTGCGTCAGCATCTGCATCGGCGTCTGCGTCAGCATCCGCGTCAGCATCCGCATCGGCGTCGGCATCTGCGTCAGCATCGGCGTCTGCGTCAGCATCAGCATCCGCGTCAGCGTCAGCATCTGCATCGGCGTCTGCGTCAGCATCGGCGTCTGCGTCAGCATCCGCGTCAGCATCTGCATCCGCGTCGGCATCAGCATCCGCGTCAGCGTCAGCATCCGCGTCAGCGTCAGCATCCGCGTCAGCGTCAGCATCTGCATCGGCGTCTGCATCCTGAGGACGCCTCGGAGCTGCCGCTGGAGGAGGATCAGCATCCGCGTCAGCGTCAGCATCCGCGTCAGCGTCGGCATCCGCGTCAGCGTCAGCGTCCGCGTCCGCGTCAGCATCCGCGTCAGCGTCAGCATCTGCATCGGCGTCTGCATCCGCATCGGCGTCAGCGTCTGCATCCGCGTCGGCATCAGCATCCGCATCGGCGTCGGCGTCAGCATCCGCGTCTGCGTCTGCATCCGCGTCAGCGTCAGCATCCGCGTCAGCATCGGCGTCGGCATCT
>NZ_QWKI01000288.1 GCF_009911645.1 Pseudoflavonifractor sp. 60 | reverse complement strand
GCGTCAGCGTCTGCATCCGCGTCAGCGTCGTCATCACCCTCCTCATCAATGACGTATATCAGCGTGATAACGTTCTTGGCTGAATCCTCACCTAGTGTCAAGGTCTCAGGGCTACTTTCTTTATAGGTGAAAGTCAGCTTTTCGCCATCGACTGTGTAGTTGACCCAATTGGGGTTTTTGCTATTCAGGTCAGCCCCTTCAATCGTATCGCCTACAGTACCATCCTTGGGACCGCTAGTCACTGTAGCGTTCTTCTCACCATTCACATAGTACTCACGCACGATTTTATAGGTGGTTTTGCTTTCCGTGTCGCCGTCTTTCTGCCAAGTAGCAGTATAGATGATTTCGCCATCCTCGTTGGCATCGTCTGCACTTACTACGAGATTGACAGCAGGAGCCCATCCCATAAAGGTGTAGCCATCGCGGGAAGGAGTACCCTTAAACTCGGGGGTTTGAGCGCCCTCGCTCAATTGGTCGGTGCGCTGATCCTTGAAGACCTCCTCGCCATCCACACCATCGGTGTAGATGACGGTATATGTGGCTTGAACAGGAACCTCGTGGGTGATCCAAACGGTCAGCGGAAAATCATCTGTGAAGAAATACCATTCGCTCCCATCGGAAACAAAGGTAGCTTTCACTATGTCGTTCTTATCATTAAGATAATGGATACCACCTTTAGTCGATGCATAGTTAGCGTTCCATCTACCCAGATAATATTCGCTGTTAACGGTCAGATCACACAGCCAGGGATACTGCGACGCAGGCGCATCGCTGCCAAATCTGCCGTCATTCTCATAAACCTCACCAAAAGACCACCCAGCGGTGGAGTTTTTGAGCGACATAAAGCCAGCGTGCGTGGCCGTCGAATTATACAGAGGATTTGCATTTGGATAAGTTACACACTTGACGTAGACATATCCCTTTTGACTTGCATTTGCACTTGGAAGGTCGTTCACTGTGGGTTTATCAGGCTTTACCACCGTACCAGTACCATCATTGGTGACCGTATAGTAGAGGTAGCCACTGAAGCCGGCATACGTCTGGCCACTGCTTGCGATGTTCGCAGTGGGACGCAGTGTCGTAATGGTAAATCCGACCACGATGGTAGTTGTTCCAGTTCCGGTGCCCTTCGTAAAGTCCACTACCAGACCGTTTTCTGTACTTCTGGCCTTTGCAGTTGCAACAGAGGGGTTCGTGTTCTTTTCGATTGCGATCATCTGGAACCCATTAGGCCATCCGGCAATATGTGCGCCCCAGTAATGGCAGAACGCAACGTCAGTAGCGGTGGGATTCTCGTCATCCAGTACGACTGTACCATAGCCGTTTTGCGCAAATCCGTTGTTCACCGTATTGGAGGTATTTGTATTGGGGTTGAACTGGCTATATGCCGTCTTGATGACATTATCGGTCTTGGTGACTATATCGTACGTACTGCTCGCAATTTCTAACAGTTCTTCCGCAACCCGCAGGGCCTGGGCCATTGCAGTGACGGCACTCTGAACGTCGGCGCGGTCCTCGTAGACGGTCCCCAGCAGCGCCTCATAGGCGGTGGAAACCTCGCCATAGAGGTACTCCATGATCCACTCGGCATTGTCCGGGTTCACGGCAGGGATCGCCGCAACAGCGTCCAGGAACCGCTGGACCTCAGCGGGGACCGGGATGACTGCCTCCAGCAGGTCTTCCACCAGGTCGGTAATGACATCTCCGGCAGCGGCGCCGGCGTCCTGAGTGAGGTCACCCAAGGTAGGAGGTGCAACGGGCTCTTCGGGGGCCTCGTCGGGGGTCTCCACAGGGGTCTCCACGGGAGCCTCATCGGGGGTCTCCGCAGGAGTCTCGTCGGGGGTCTCCGCAGGGCCCTCGTCGGGGGTCTCCGCAGGGCCCTCGTCGGGAGTCTCCGCAGGGGCCTCGTCGGGGGTCTCCGCAGGGGTCTCGTCGGGGGCCTCGTCGGGGGTCTCCACGGGAGCCTCGTCGGGGGTCTCCGCAGGGGCCTCGTCAGGGGTCTCCGCAGGGGTCTCGTCGGGGGTCTCCTCGGGAGTCTCGTCGGGGGTCTCCTCGGGAGTCTCGTCAGGGGTCTCCACGGGGGTCTCGTCAGGGGTCTCGTCAGGAATCTCCACGGTCTCCGCCACGGAGTCCACTGAGGTACTGCCCTCAGCGGCCAAGGCGGGCAGCTGGAGCATCCCGACGCACATTACCAGGGAGAGCGCCAGGGCCAGGCCGCGCCTGTACAAACGCTTTGACTTTTTCATATTATCTTCCTTTCTTTGCAAGGTCGGATGCAAAGGATCCGGCGGGCGGGCTACCATTCCGCAGTTTCCCGCGGGGAAGGTCCAACCTTTGCGTCACCGGGTTTCCCCGATTTTGCCAGTTGCAGTCCGGCGAACATAACGCCTCCTGACGGGCTGTCAGGTCTGCGTCCCAGTCCCGTAACTTTGCGCCGCCGGATTTCTCCGGGTTTGCCAATGCGCCGCGCTGCTCCCGCCGCCAGCGGCGCGTGTGACGGCGGGGCCGCCCCAGGGTGGAGCGTTCAGAGACATATGGTCCCG
>NZ_QWKI01000287.1 GCF_009911645.1 Pseudoflavonifractor sp. 60 | reverse complement strand
GCAATCTTATTTGAATCAGCCGTCAGCCGCCTGGTGTGCGGCGTCTCCGGCAAATTCACGTAAAAAAGGGGCAACCAATTCTTCCTCCGCCCGCTTTCGGGCCTTTACCGCGTCCTCAAATTGGGTGTAGCTGCCCAGATAGTGCCTCCGGCCCTTGAAACAGAGGGTCGCCCGCCATCGTCCCTTTTGGGCGCACCAGTCAACTCCGGGTACGCCGCTGGTATTGTTCCGGCGCACCGTTTTGGCGGCTAACATCTCCACGCAGGTGCCGTCAACGTAGGTCAGACCGGGCAGGTCGGCGCCTGGCCCCCGTCCGGCCACCAGACAGCCGCAGCTTGAGGTGTGGCCGCTGCGCAGACGGTAGGTGAGCACCACCGCCTGGCCGCCGCAGTCGCACCGGCACAGCCATGCGGT
>NZ_QWKI01000286.1 GCF_009911645.1 Pseudoflavonifractor sp. 60 | reverse complement strand
GGCAAGTAGCAGAACTTTCGCGGCTGTCAGATCGTACTTGCGCGACGGGACGCGCTTGCTAGTAACATAGGGCTTTGTCCGCATATGAAATACCCCCGGCTTCGCCGGGGGATATTTATTGTACTGGTCTGGAACATGATGATTGCCAGAAATCGCCGTTGGAATTGTTGGTGTCCTTCTGCTGCTGTGACTCATTCCTATCTGCATGGGGTTGAAATAAAGAAACCTATATTATGCAGTCTAACAGATGGGGTGCAGTACACCAGGAGTCATTTCCTTTTGCTTGTTTTCTTGAAAAAGTATTACGCCCAGACAGGGGACCAGGATGACCTGATTTCTATAGGGACCATCGGACTAATCAAGGGAATTTCTACCTTTAAAGCAGATAAAAATGTACGTTTGGCCACCTATGCCAGCAGGTGTATTGAAAATGAAATCCTTATGCATTTTCGTTCTCAACGTAAGCTTCAGGGGGAAGTTTCCCTTACCGATACACTGGAGGCGGCAGGGGAGGGGGGAACACTGTCGCTGATGGATGTAATCGCAGTAGACGACCACATGCTTGAGGACCTTGACACGCGGGATGCCTGTGTCAGGGTTCGCCAATGCGTACAGACCTGTCTGACGCCCCGAGAGCGGATGATTATCACCATGCGGTATGGTTTGGACGACCGATCTCCCCGCACACAGCGAGAAATTGCCGCCCAGTGTGGAATCAGCCGCTCCTATGTATCCCGCCGCGACTAATGTAAACGATGCCCGGAAAGCCTTGCGCTGCAATGGCTTGTCCGGGCATTGTATGTTTTTGGTAGCGCCGCGCTTATTGTAAGTGGTGAGAAATTTTAAGGGAGATAAGCAGTCATTCATCACATTTCTATTTTCCCTGGGTTAGAAGAACATTGTATGCAACATTTTTTAATAGCGTCAGCCTATCATACGCCAGCATGGCATATCACCAAATCGGGCATAATTCCTGCTCATGGTAAATATCACCGTCCT
>NZ_QWKI01000285.1 GCF_009911645.1 Pseudoflavonifractor sp. 60 | reverse complement strand
ATCTGTCCCTCACTGCGGTGGCTGCTTAGATCCTAAAATCCTTGCGCGAAATGTGTCAACTCATATTGACAAAATCATTGTCACGAGCACGGTGGGAGAGGCCACCGAAGGACTGCTTGATGCGGTTCGAGAAGAGGTTGACAAGATCGCCGGACCATACGACAACATCCTTGTGAAATCCTCCATCGTCGTTCCCTAGGATATCAAGGTTATTGTCACCACCGACGACGTCTCCGGCGACGGGGAGATCGAGGGCAAGGTCGCCTCTATCCTCACCGAGCTCCTTGCTGTCCGCAAGGGCCGCAAGTTCTACGAGCTCACCCTCTCGAACATCAATCACGCTATCCGCGACGGCTACATGGCCTCGACGAACGTCAAGGTCATCACCCTGGGGGCCGTCACCGTCACCGTGAGAAGGGAGTGAGTGCCCGGTGAAGCAGTACGACCACTTCGGAGAGTATATGTTCGACCTCCTTTTCGCCCCACTGAAAAAGGGGAAGCGGGCGGTCAATCAGTTCTTCATCTTCTTTAAGGTTATCGGGCGGATCTTCGACGGTCTGAAGGAGGACACCCTTCGGGTGAGGGACGAGACCAACATCGCCACAGCCTCCCCCACCATGCTCCCCATCCACGGGCAAGATCGCAATATGCCTAGGCTTACCGGAGAGAGCGTTGAAGGATATCGGACTCGGCTGGCTATGAAAGGCATCATTTCTGAGTGGAGCGGTACCCGGCAAGGCATCCTTTACGTGCTTGCATCTCTGGGATATGATCACAGCCAAATCGCTCCGGTCTATGAACAGGATCCAAGCCGTTGGGCAGAATTTGCGATTAATCTCGGGGCAGGATCAACGGAAACTGTAATTGATATTTCAAAAATATTCCAAGAAGTGCAAGCGGTAAAAGAAGCCTCCAGCAAATTGGCTGCTTTCACTATTCCGACTAAAACAACATGTTTCTCAATGCAAGTCGGCGGAACTATTTCATGTGTTGTAACCTTGCCAGTTCCAGAGCTTGCAGATCACTTTGATTTTCAGAGTGCAATTCAATTAGGAGGACATGCGGGGATACAGTCAGTTATCACAATTCCAGAACAAAAATAAGGGTGGTTGAAATTGGATTATGGATTTAAAATTACTACCCACGGACGGGCAGTAATGATTTCATGTTCTGTCCTGGGAGTACTGCTTAATCTTACCCGCGCAGCAGTGGGTAGCGGAAAAGTGGGAGAAATGGTGAATCTGGCGGATGTTCATCAGCTTGTTCACTATGAGGATGAGGGGACGGTTGGGGAACGTCACCATGAAGGCAACCAGTTTTTCCTGACTGTACAGTACAGCAACAAAGACAGATCTTCCGAACCGTTTTCTCTGGGAGAATTTATGGTATTTGCGAAAGACCCGGTTACTGGGGAAGAGACAGACTTTTTATATGCGACACTGGGAGACTACCAGCAGCAAATACCTGGCAATAGCAAAGAAGTACCGGTCAGCACATGGGAATTTCCTCTTATTATTGTCATATCTGATGAACTTGAAGTAAATATATCCGCATCTCCCGGACTGGTAAGATGGGATGATATGATGAACGCTATCAAAGTTCACAATGCGGCCGAGGATGCTCATCCATATATCCGATCGTACTACTCTAGGCTAGATTCCAGAGTGGCACTGTTAGAGCTGATGTATAACACCGATGTCAGCGGCAACCCGTTTACTGTCACCTTTGATACGTTAGTCGGCGTGGATGTAAATGGCGTATGGAATGTGCCTATGGCGCGGATTGAGTTTTAAGAGAGGAGGAGTTTAAATGGCTACCCTTGGCAGCATATCAGAAGGCAGTGTTATCAAACTGAAGGAAAATGGCGCTCTGGTGGAGTTCTATGTGGCTAAGCATAACTACGAGAGTGGGCTGAACGGCAGTGGCAGGACACTGGTAGTACGTAAAGACTGTTATAGTATGGGCGGTACGTGGCAGAACTCCACCAACGCCTACGCTGGCAGCGAGATGGATAGCTTACTCAACGGTACCTATAAGAACCTGCTGGACTCTGACATCCGGACGGCTATGGGAACAACCAAATTTTACTATACTCCTGGCAATGGCAACGACACTAAGACAAACCTCAGCCGATCTGTATTCGTGCTGTCCGCTACAGAGATGGGTGGGTCCCACACTTTTATGAATGCTGAGGGAACAGCACTATCTGGTGCGGTTATCAATCTGTTGAAAGTCGCCAAGTGGAATGGCACCGCTGTAATCTGCTGGACCCGGTCCCCGGTCACGGGCAGCACCAACCGTGCCTGGGGCTTGAACAGCAGCGGAAACTCCGATACCTACACCAGCACCAGCGCCTACGGGGTCCGCCCTGTTTTTACTCTCCCCTCCTCCCTCTTGGTCTCTAACAACGGCCCGGTATATGCAAATACCGCTCCGTCTACTCCCTCCAGCATCAGTGTTCCCTCCAGCATCAGCGGCGGAAGCACCATCACGGTATCCTGGGGGAGCAGCAGCGACACGGAGGGCAATCTGGCGGGCTACATTGTGGAGCGGAGCACCAACGGCGGCAGCTCCTGGAGCCAGATCTACCAGGGCGGCAGCACGAGCACCACAAACTATGTGGCATTTGGCACCGCCAGCGTGATGTACCGGGTCAAGGCCTATGACACAGAGGGCCTTAATTCCGGCTGGCGGACCGGCGGCAGCGTTACCGTCATCAACAACCAGGCTCCAGGGGCTCCGGGGAGCATTAATGTGCCGTTGGATGTGACCGGGGGCGCAGAGTTGACAGTTACCTGGGAGGCGGCTACTGACCAGGACGGCAATCTGGCCGGGTACAGTCTGGAGCGTGAGGTGGACGGCGGTGGTCAGTGGTCGGTGGTCTACACCGGCAATACCCTGAGCTATACCGACACCATTACGAAGGGCTGGGCCAGCGTGAAATACCGCGTACGGGCCTACGACACCAACAACGCTTACAGCGGCTATGTCACCAGCGACATCTGTACGGTGGACAACAACATGGCGCCGACCATCGCCTGCGACTCTGCCAGCGGGAGCGACCTGGGAATCAAGACCGGGGGATTCTCCGTGCAATACAGTGTGGCCGATGAGGATGCGGATGAAGTTACAGTGGCGGAGGTCCTGGACAGGGAGAGCCTGCGTACATTCTCCGCTGGATTGGAAGAGGACAGCAACCTCCAGATAACCGGCGAGACTTTTCTCCGATTGCTGAATGGTACACACACCTTGACCATTACCGCCAATGACGGGAAGGCCAACACGGTCCACACCCTGACATTCAAGAAGGAAGTCACCGAGGCCGCCATTACCCTGGAAGAGCCCATGGAGGCGGACGCCGACATCACTATCTGCGTCCTGTCCGTCATCGGCTCCATTCCAGCGGATGCCGAATACTCCGTAAAGGTCACGAACAACGCCAACGATGCCACACCGGTCTGGGAGGACTGTACCACCGAAGTTAAAGTCGGAGCAAACCATGTCTTCACCAATACCACTGCCACCAACGGTCCCGCTTTCAACTTTAAGGTAGAGGCTAAACGGGGGACCAGCGGGATAGGGGGCTACATCAATTCTGTACAGGGAGAATTCCAGTAATGGGACTGGAGCATTTGCGGAAAGACAGTGTCCGGGAGCTATCTGAAAAGAAAGCCTATGAGACGCAGCAAAAGAACGCCGCCACTATTGCCTTTGTGGTACTGGCTGAGGGCGGAAAGATCGACAATGTCACGGCTTCGGAGCAAGCCGCCCTCTTCGCGGAGTGGTCCCCGTCCATCAACTACACAGTCGGTCAACTCCGCCGTTACCGCGGTATCCTGTATCGCTGTGTTCAGGATCACCAGTCCCAGGAGGGTTGGGAACCGGACAAGATGGTGTCCCTCTGGAACGTCACCAGCGACCCGGCAGAGCCGTGGCCGGAGTGGTCTCAGCCTATCGGAGTGCATGATGCCTACAGCAAAGACGCAAAGACTTCCCATAACGGCAAAAGGTGGGTCTCCGACATTGATAACAACGTATGGGAGCCTGGGGTTTATGGGTGGACGGAGTACGTCGATCCAGAGGAGCTCCATGAGGTCTCCCAGAACCCGCAGGACGGGCTTTCGGAGGCACCGGAGGTGTAATTACCACACAACGGCCAAAAGCAAAGGAGGGGCGGCAAAATCCGCTCCCTCCCGGAACTTTAGAAAGCCTGCCCGCTTGCTCGGTCCGCTCCCCTCGCTGGGGGCGGTCGGCGCAAGTGGGCGAGCTTAGAATTACTTCTTAGAAACCCGCTATTTTTCTCATTTATCCTGTCCGAATTTCTCAAAAATCCTGTCGCGCTACAACTGCACCGTGATCAACATCAAGGGTG
>NZ_QWKI01000284.1 GCF_009911645.1 Pseudoflavonifractor sp. 60 | reverse complement strand
CGCTTGAAAGAACGCAAGGAATTTATGCGTCAGAAACAGCAAATCGTGAACACTCTTTTTGAGCAAGGAAACGCTTAGTTTTCTTACACCCCCGCCGAAAAACTACAAAATTTCTTCGGCGTTTTCTTACAATTTCAAATTGGCGTTGACATTCGAATTCCTGTCTGCGTAGTCCAGCACCGCCGCCTTGGCCACGATATTGTTCTGCTGGTCGCACTCCTCCAGCAACAGGTCAATGTCCTTGCGGGCCAGCATCTTCTTAGCCAGCATCACCCTCAGCAGTTCCTCGTGTTGAACGGCCTCAGGGAAAAGCCGCTTTCTCTGGCGCTTGATGTACTTGAGATAGTCCGCTTTGATTTCCCCGTCCAACTCCGCACCGTCCAGATACGCCTTGGCAAAGCCCGCACACGCACCGGGCTTGTCCTCCTTGTCAAACTTGGCAATGGAAATGTGAGGCGCAACCCGCACAGGGCGGCTGCCCATAAAGACGTCCTTACCGATTTCGGTGACACCCACCGGGATGGTGACGCTGGTCAGGCTCTGGCAGTCAGAGAAGGCACCGTCCCCAATTTTCGTGACGCCCGCCGGGATGGTCACGCTGGTCAGGTTGGCACAGTGCTGGAAGGTGCCGAACCCGATTTCAGTTCCTCCACGGTCAACTGTTCCGTGTCCAAGCGGTCATAGAGCAGCTCGCTCTTCATCCTGGCCCACAT
>NZ_QWKI01000283.1 GCF_009911645.1 Pseudoflavonifractor sp. 60 | reverse complement strand
CTTGGACACGTCCTGCACCTTCTTGAAGTCCAGGAAGGCCCCCTTCTCGATGACCCTCCGGGTCACGGTGTCCTGACCGTCCCAGTGGTAGAGGGTTACGGTCTGATTGCACAGCCGGTAGTCCAGGGGGCCGTCCCGGCGCTTGAGGGGGACCATCAGCCGCACCCCCTGTAGATATCCAGGTACCGGGCGGCGCAGCGGTACAGCTCCCGTTCCTGCCCTCCGGGGCTCAAATCCAGGCCCTGGGCGCTGCCATAGCTCACCGACACGCTGCCGATGGAGGCCGACTGCACCGGGCCCGCCTCGCCGCTGAGCAGCAGCTGGAAGGAGTATAGGGCCTCCGCCATCGCGCACACCGCCATATCCGCCGCCCTGGGCCGGGGGGTGCGCACCTGGTACATCCGCCGGTACCGCCGCAGCTGGTCCCGGGCCCGGGCCGCCCAGATGGGCCACTCCGCCTCCGGGACAGCCCCGCCGTGGTAGTTGCTCACGTAGAAGTCGTAGCTGGTCATAGGGCTCAGGGCTTGTGGTGGAGGTAGATGCCCGCCAGCTTGTTCTGGTACACGTCGGCAATGCCCACGTTCCGGTAGCCGAACTTGTAGGCGTCGGCAGTCTGATTCTGCTCCGGGGCGATGATCTTGGGGGCCACGTGCTTGGGGAACTGGATGACGGCGGGCTTGTGGATGATAAGGAAGTTGATCTCCTTGGCCTCCGCCGCCTTCACGTAGCCGCCGGCGGTCTCGTCCGCCGTGTTCTCCCCGGAGCCGGTGAGCTTGCCGGAGCGCTGCTGGATGGCGGTGTAGAACCGGGTCTGGGGCACCTTCACCAGCTTGGCGAAGTTGCTCAGCACCTCCCGGCTCTTGGTGGTGTCCAAATCCTGGACCATCCCCAGCAGAGTGGGGGTGATGTAGAGATACCGGCC
>NZ_QWKI01000282.1 GCF_009911645.1 Pseudoflavonifractor sp. 60 | reverse complement strand
GGGACCACCTTGGTGCGGATGAACTCCCCCGCCAGCCGCCCGAAGGCAATGCCGGCGGTCTCCAGGTTGTCCATGGTGTCCACGGTGAACATGCGGCCCCGGTCGAAGTTGCACTTTACCGTCTCGTTGGTCAGGGTCACGTCCCCGTCCACATAGCCGCTGTTCCGGGAGTAGTCCCCCAGTCCCTGCATGGACAGCATGGGAATAATCAGCTCGTTGGCGTTGGCCCCCTGGCGGGCCAGCTCGGCGGCGCCGTCCAGGTCGCCGGTGAGGGAGGCGTTCTGGTATACTTCATCCAGAATGGGCACAAACTGCTGGGCCAGTTCGATGACATTAGGCATAGTTCATTCTCCTTTACTTGTTGTTGGTCAGACCGGCGGCGGCCCGGATGGCGTCCATGCCGGAGCCGGGGCGGCCGCCGGTGCCGGTTCCGAAGGCGTAAGGGGGCGGGGTCTCGCCGGACTCGAAGAGATAGCCGTTCTCCTTCTTCAGCCCCTCCAGGGCGGCCTTGATGTTGGCACTCTGGTCCTTGCTG
>NZ_QWKI01000281.1 GCF_009911645.1 Pseudoflavonifractor sp. 60 | reverse complement strand
GCTTTCAGGGCGTCCACGTCCAGCAGCGCCCGGATGGCCTTGGCATTGCGGCCCCGGGCGGCGGTGATGGCCTCCTTGAGCACCCCGTCAAAGGCCAGGTCCGCCAGCTGGGCCGCGTGCTCCCTGGCCTGGGTGTCCAGCTTGCCCTGGAGGGCCGCGATCTGCCCCTGGAGGTCCTTCACGTCCAGCCCCTCAAAGGCCTTCAGGCCCTCGGTGGCGGTGGCCAGCTGGGTCTTGATGGACTCGTAGTCCGCAAAGGGCTGCACCGCCGCCTCCAGGTCACGGGTGTTCTCCGCCAGAATGGCGTCGATGATCTCTTTCGGCAGGGGCGCGTCCCCCACCTTGAAGTTCTGCAAAAATTCCGGTTTCATAGCGTCTCCTTTCGTTTGGTTAAAATAAATGAGCCACCAGCCCATCGGGTCCCCCGACAGGTTGATGGCTCTTGGCTCACAGGCTCTTGGCTCTATGCGATATTCACTTCCAGGTCGTGCTTGCAGGCCTTGCACCGGAAGGGCATGTTGCTGACCTTGGTGTCCGTCCGGACAGGAAACAGTGCCTTGCCACAGTGCGGACAGCAGTACCAGGGGCGGTTATGGATGGTCTTAATCATGGCACTACCTCCGGCATCTCCTTGCCTGTTGCAAGGCACTCTTTGATGAATCCCACAAATTCTTCATATGTCATAGCATTACAACACAGCTCGTCATACCCATCAGGCTCAACACCATAGTGTTCCGCAGCATACTTTTTGTACAAATCAAGCAGTTCCTCAGTAAATTCGCTCTCCCACATTGTTACACCAATCCTTTCAATGCTATTATAGCACTGTTGAAGAAGTTTGGAAATAGCTCATTCATGAGTTCTATAACAGCATCGTTGTTTTCGTACAAAATACGCCCAAACTGCGCCCACGATTCAGATTCAAGTGCTCCGGGGATTAACCAATCCTTTTCTTTATGGCCATATCCGTAATATATTTTCCCGCCAGATAAACCATTCAAAATGTCAGAAATACCACGATACTTTTCTCCCATTAATGGTTCTCCTAATTTTGACGTCCGGCTAAATATCTCTGGATGCACTCGCAATAGGTAGCTCTTCACATTTCCGTTGCTTATTGCATTGAGTGCTTTATAATCTTTTTTCAAACTCTTCGCCAACGTTTTACTGATTTTAAATCCTTCATCTAGCTTATGAAACAGTTCGTGGGCAAGTGTGGATGGGCCAGCATTTTCACCAATACAAACGATATTTTTTAAAATACCGTCAGAATAATAGGAACGTCTCCCATCAACTAAAGTATAATCAGTTTTACGGTAAATTTTTCGTAAAACAGTCTTTGCTTCTGGTGTTGCTTTTGCGAGTCCATCTCGAAACGATTGCTGCATTTCTTTTGGCAGCTTATTAAATCCAACAACTGTCTGGCCTTCTACTATACCCTTAACCGTCCGCCTGGTAGCATCTCCAATATCGCTTTTCCGCACTGATAGTATTTTTGTCCCAACCCCTGCAACCTCCGTCCGCTCATACTGGGTCTTGAGCCCGGCGGCCTTGGAGAACTGAGCGTAGCGCTGGCGGAGGAGGGTCAGCTTAGACTGGTCCTGGGCCAGTTTTTCGGCGTCCCTGGCGGCCTCGTCCACCATGACGCGCCGCTTTTGGGCCCGGATGCTCCGCTCCAGCTTCCGCTGCATCTGGGTAGCCTCGTATCCGGTGTAATGCCGCCCGTCAATATCGACGCCCTTCTTGTTGTCGGTGCGGAACTGTTCCAGCTCCTCCTTGGAGTGCTGGGGGCGGCTGACCCCCAGGATGATGGGGAAGGCGGTGTGGCCGCAGTTCAGA
>NZ_QWKI01000280.1 GCF_009911645.1 Pseudoflavonifractor sp. 60 | reverse complement strand
GCTTTCAGGGCGTCCACGTCCAGCAGCGCCCGGATGGCCTTGGCATTGCGGCCCCGGGCGGCGGTGATGGCCTCCTTCAGCGTGCCGTCAAAGGCCAGGTCCGCCAGCTGGGCCGCATGTTCCCTGGCTTGGGCGTCCAGCTTGCCCTGGAGGGCCGCCACCTGCCCCTGGAGGTCCTTCACGTCCAGCCCCTCAAAGGCTTTCAGGCCCTCCTGGGCGGTGGCCAGCTGGGCCTTGATGGAGTCGTAGTCGGCAAAGGGCTTCACCGCCGCCTCCAGGTCCCGGGCGTTCTCCGCCAGGATGGCGTCCACCACCTCCTTGGGCAGAGGCGCGTCCCCTGCCTTGAAGTTCTGCAAAAATTCCGCTTTCATGGGCTGCTCCTTTCTGATGTTCAAAATAAAAAGAGCCAATTACCGAGGTGTCCTCGATAACTGGCTCCTATTGCCCTTCCCCCGCCACAATCGGCGAGGGGCTGTATTTGATTGTCTCCTTCATCTCAATGACCACGCAGCCGCCGCCCTTTCGCCGGACTTTGGCGTCGTTGCCCCGCTTGATAATGGCCTCGATGGCTTCTATCGTCTTTTTGTCCAACAAATTTTATCACAACCTATTGCATAATCTTCGTTGAGCGTGTATAATAAGTATAGGACGATTGCGTCTCAAACCGGAAGATGATCCTTTGCCCGTATTGGCAGGGGCGGCACTTCCGGTTTTACCTTTTGTACCGAAAGATTTTCCTAAGTGTTTCATCCGACACAATCATCATGTCAACTGAGTCCAGCGCAATGCGTTTGACTCGGTCATTTATTGTGTCAATTATCTCCTCAATGGATAATTCGCTGTTTGAGCTATCCAAAATAATTCCACCAGGGGAAGCCTGTATTTGCTTTGCTGCTTCTCGTACAGCACGATCAACAGAGTTCTTGGTAGTAACACCTTTTAGCTCCCATAGATGCTCTTTCCATCTGAAATCAGGTGTTTTATCTCCTTGCTCCTTTGATTCCTTTAGCAATACAATATTCCCGCCAAATGTGCGATGGAGCCAATCAGCCATATTGATTTCGCTCTGATGGCCTTTGATCTGATAGCCGTCTTCATATGTAATAGACCCTTGCCCAGGCGTGGCCATACGCAGATATTCCTCTGTCACATCCCCGGATACCAGCTTGGCTGGGGCTTTCGGCTGGGGGACAGGTAGGGGCGTTCCGGTCATCTCTGGTATCTCCTTCGAACTGTTTTGTCCTATTATACCAGATTTCGCCTGTTGCGCAAGGGCCTTAACTCCAGACTTGGCTAACTTCGTGGGGGCAGCAGTACCAGGGGCGGTTGTGGATGGTCTTAATCATGGAACTACCTCCGGCATCTCCTTGCCTGTTGCAAGGCACTCTTTGATAAATCCAACAAACTCGTCATAGGTCATTGCATCGTAATTAAGCTCGTCATAGCCATGCGGCCATGCGCCAGAAAACATTTGCCCGTATTGACGGACCAGTTCTTTCAACTCATCCGTTATCTTTCCGTTCCACATCATGACATCAGTCCCTTCAATGCAATTCTAGCACTTTCAGAGAAATCAGGAAAGATATTTTTTAGCATTTTTATAACATCTGGATTGTTTTCAAACTGAATTCGTCCAAACTGCGCCCATGCTTCTGCTTCCAGAGTACCTGGCGTTTGCCAATATTTTGTTCTGTGCCCGTAGCCAAATTTCACGGTGCCGTTTGTAAGCCCACTAAAAATGTCCGATATACCTCGATACTCTGGCTTAAAAACGTATTCCCCAGTCAGAGGATCTTTTTGAAACGCAACGGGAAATTGGCCTAAAAGATATGACTTAATATCGCCGTTACACTTTACATTGAGCGAAGCATAATCTTTTGACAGGGATTTTGTGAAATTTTTGCTTATCTTGTATTTCTCGTCAAGTTTGTGGAATAATTCATGCGCCAGCGTAGACGAATTCGCCCTTGCACCAACATAGACAATATCTTTCGCAAAGCCATTTGAGTAGTAGGAACGTTTTTCACTGCTCAAAGCATAGTCGCTTTTGCGATAAATCTTCCGTAAAACTTCTTTCGTATCTGTTGATGCTCTTGTAAGTCCCTCTCGGAATGACTTTTGCATTTCTTTTGGCAATCCGTCAAAGCCTACCACTCGGTGGCCTCCCAAAACACCTTTGATCGTCCGCCGTACAGTATCGCCGATATCACTTTCCAACAACTGTTTGGGTCTCTCCCCAAACCCCGCCGTCTCCGTCCGCTCATACTGGGTCTTGAGGCCGGTATCCTTGGAGAACTGAACGTAACGCTGGCGGAGGAGGGTCAGCTTAGACTGGTCCTGGGCCAGCTTTTCGGTATCCCCGGCAGCTTCATCCACCAGGCAGCGCCGCTTCTGCTTCCGGATGGACCGCTCCAAACTGCGCTGCATCTGGGCCGCCTCATAGCCGGTGTAGTGAACGCCGTCCACCGTGACGCCCTTCTCGTTGTCTGTGCGGAACTTTTCCAGCTCCTCCCTGGAGTGCTGGGGGCGGCTGATCCCCAGGATGATGGGGAAGGCGGTGTGGCCGCAGTTCAGG
>NZ_QWKI01000279.1 GCF_009911645.1 Pseudoflavonifractor sp. 60 | reverse complement strand
GTCCCGATACGCCGCCGCAGGGCGCTGTTCAGGGCCTCGTACTCCCGGTCGGGGTACTGTTTGCCCTGGATGGGCTCATGGTCGGGGGCGCTGTTGGCGTGGGCGGTGATTTCCCAGCCGTTGCAGCCCAACTGGTCGTGGACCGTCCGGCTTACCTGCTCCTGCATCAGCCCCAGGCCGCCCATAATGTTCCGCCGCACCGCCGCCTCCAGGGAGGTGTGGACCCCGCTCTGGTAGTCGAT